>JAFRZQ010000323.1 GCA_017442465.1 Anaerotignum sp.
CACACATCCTTTGAGGAACGATATGTGGGTCTTTCCAGACAGGAGGAGAATGCCGATCTGAGAATTATTAAGAGAAAGCCCCATGCAGCAACGGAAACACTGGTTTCCTATGCTTATGCAGAGGAAATTTCCGTGGAATACTATAACGGCATTGGCTGGAAGAGACTGCAGTGCGAAAAGGAATATCGCCGTATGTTTGCGGAAGCACAGGAAGGGGATTATGAACTGACCTTCTTCTGTCCCGATGACTGGGCAGAAACAGCGGCAGGGGCATATAACGGCAGGGCACTTCGTATCCAGCTGCTGCGTTCCGATAACTGTTATTATCAGCCCTGTTTCCATCAGGTGCCGATCATTTCCGATCTGATGATCTCCTATACATATGAGGATCGGTTTGAAAAGCCTGAGATCGGCATGGTATTTTCCGGCACAGGGGAAGAAGATATTACAAAGAAACTGCAGGAGGATCAGGCGGTTACGGCTTTTTCCAAAGGTAGCTATGATGATACTTCTCTGTATCTGGGCTTCGATAAAAAATTTGAAAGCGGCCCTGTCAGCCTCTGGTGGCAGATCGAAGGGGAACAGAGAGATAAGAATGTAAAACTCCATTTTTATTATTCCACGATCCATGGATTCAAGGAAATGAAGGTCGTCGACTATACGGCAAATCTGTCCAGAAGCGGCATCATGCTGTTCCTGCCTCCTTCTGATATGTCCTTTGTGGAACTGGAAGGGAAACGCCATTGCTGGCTGCGTGTGACGGTGGAAGACGGCAGAGAATTCAGTTCCGTGGTGCAGGTGAAACAGATCGACCTGAATGGTGTGACGGTGCATAATATCGAAACCATGGATGTGGAGGATTTCTATCTGGATGAAGTACAGACAGAACTTTCCTTCCCTCTGCATATGGAAGGGATTCTGGATGCAGAAGTCTGGGTCAACGAAAAGAATGAATTCTCCGAAGAAACCATGGAGAGAATGCTGAAAGAAATGCCGGATCGTGTTCGTGCAGAACGAAACTATCTGGGTGAAATATCTGAATTTTATGTGAAATGGGAAGAAACAGAGCAGTTCTACCATTCCAGAC
Source organism: Anaerotignum sp. (assembly GCA_017442465.1). Classification (GTDB taxonomy): domain Bacteria; phylum Bacillota; class Clostridia; order Lachnospirales; family Anaerotignaceae; genus Anaerotignum_A. Next base: position 1,088 of record JAFRZQ010000323.1, read on the forward strand.
CGGAGGACAGACATTATATTCTGGATCGTATGAACAGCCGCATCCTGTTTGGGGACGGCGTTCATGTAAGAGTACCGAAAAATACGGATGATGTAGCATTTACGGTACAGCTGCGTTGCTGCAGAGGTGTCAAAGGGAATGTTCCTGCAGGCGCGATTGCAGAAAGCAGCAGCAACTGGCTGTTTGTGCAGAATATCTATAATCCGGAAGCGGCCTTTGGCGGCAGCAATATGGAAACCATGGAACGGGTACTGCAGAGAGGTGCTGGCCTGCTCAGTTCCCGCGGCCGTTTCGTAACAGAGCAGGATTATGAAAGAGAAGTGATCTATTTCTCTGATGCCATCGATAAAGTTTCTGTCATTTCCGGTATGGGCAAGGATGGGATCTATCGGGAAAGAATGCTGTATATCGTTCTTCTGATGAAGGATTACCAG
>JAFRZQ010000324.1 GCA_017442465.1 Anaerotignum sp.
GTTTTTGTTCGGATAAGTTTTGTCCGAACAGCATTGTCCTTTGAGGGGTTTTCTTTTATTTGACAAAATCCGCCCATCGCAGTATGATGAAAAAAACAAGATACGGACAGGAATCCGGTGAGTATCCGGAACAGCTTTATCCCTGCTGTGTGAGCAACGAAAAAAGCCATATACCACTGGAGATTTCTCTGGGAAGGGGCTTTGAGTAGGCTTTTGGCTCGAGTCAGAATACGCGTCCGAACAATATCCAAACATCCGAAGGCATAAATCGGGGGTTTCTTTTTCGTTGCCCCCAAAACGGTAAATCACCGGGAATGGAGGCATTTTTTATGAATAAGAAAACAGGATTATTAGCCGGCATATTGGTCATTCTTTGTATTGCTGCAGGCATTTTGTTCCATGCAAACAAGCCGGAAACAGTGACAGGTTCAAAGGAAATCAATGTCGTTGTTATCCATGCAGATCAGACCGAAAACACCTTTACGTACCAGACTGATGCTGAATATCTGGCAGACGTTCTGCTGGAAAACGAACTGGTTGATGGCGATATGGGCTCCTATGGGCTTTTCATCACCACCGTCGACGGAGAAACCGCTGACGACAGCAAGCAGCAGTGGTGGTGCATCACCAAAGGCGGCGAACAGGTCAACAGCGGTGCAGATGCCCTGCCAATTACTGATGGTGACCAGTTTGAACTGACACTGATGGAGGGATACTGATGAAAAACAGTAAAACTTACCATCTGGCACTGATGGGTGTGCTGACTGCCCTGCTCTTTATGGGGCAGGTCATCATGGCAGTCCTGCCCAATATCGAGATCATCAGTCTGCTTATCATCCTGTATACCATCTTCTTCGGCAGAAAAGTATTCTGGATGATCTACTGCTTCGTTTTTCTGGAAGGCTTCCTTTATGGCTTCGGCATGTGGTTTTTTAACTATCTTTATGTCTGGGCTGCGCTGGCACTGGTTTGCCTGCCCCTCAGAAAGAACCGTTCTGCCCTCTTCTGGAGCATCATTTCCGGCTTTTTCGGATTATTCTTCGGCACCCTTTGTACCCTGCCCTATCTCCTCACAGGCGGCCCTGCAGCAGCATTCTCCTACTGGATTTCCGGGCTTGGGTTCGATCTCACCCATTGCATCGGCAATGTAGTTCTCTGTCTGGTATTATTCAAGCCATTATGTTCTCTTCTGGAAAAAGCAGTTTCCCGTGCATAAGAAAAGACCTTGCAGTTAAAAACCGCAAGGTCTTATTTTTTTACTTATTTTTATCCCAGCGCTACATCCAGCACCATCATCAGGGAAAAGCCCACTGCAAAGAATATCGTACCGATATTGGAATGTTCCCCTTCGGACATTTCGGGGATCAGTTCTTCTACGACAACATAGAGCATCGCCCCTGCTGCAAATGCAAGCATATAGGGCAGAATGGGTGTAACGAATGCTGCCAGCAGAATCGTCAGAATGGCACCCAACGGTTCTACCGCCCCGGAGAGAGCGCCATAGGCAAAAGCACGGCTGCTCTTCATGCCATTACTTTTCAGAGGCATGGAAATGATTGCCCCTTCCGGCAAGTTCTGCAAAGCGATCCCCAAAGACAATGCCAGTGCCGCCGCTGCGGAAATGGTTTCATTCCCAGTCAGCCAGCCGGCGACTACTACGCCCACTGCCATGCCTTCCGGCAGATTATGAAGGGCAACGGCAAATACCATCATGGTGTTTTTCCCCAGGTTGCACTGCATCCCTTCAGGACGGTCACTGTTCATATGCAGGTGGGGAATGATATGATCCAGTGCCAAAAGAAACAGGAAACCGCCCCAGACACCGATAAAAGCCGGCAGAAAGGCCAGTTTTCCCATGTGTTCCGACTGGTTCATGGCAGGAATGATGAGGCTCCAGACCGACGCCGCCACCATAACACCAGATGCAAAGCCCATGAGGGAACGCTGCAATCTTCGGCTCATTTCTCCTTTCAGAAAGAAAACGAAACCGGAACCAATCACAGTACCTAAAAACGGTAACAATACCGCACTTAAAATTTCAGTTTTCATTTTTCAGCCTCCTTTTGGAAGTTCAAAAATTGATTACAGAGAAGCATTCACTTCATCCGCATAACGGACCGCTTCCATGGCATCCTTGGCATATTTATCTGCACCGATGCGGTCCGCATAATCCTGTGTCAGGACAGCGCCGCCAACCACGACTTTGCACCAGGGCGCTTCTGCATGAACCAGTTTGATGGTTTCTTCCATAGCAGGCACTGTTGTTGTCATCAGCGCACTCAGGCCGCACATAGGCGCATGCAGGCGCTTTACTTCTTCCAGAATCACTTCAGGAGCAACGTCTCTGCCCAGATCAACCACATCAAAGCCGTAGTTTTCCAGCAGCAGTTTGACGATATTTTTGCCGATATCATGGATATCCCCTTTTACTGTCGCCAGAACGAAGGAACATTTTGCAGA
>JAFRZQ010000325.1 GCA_017442465.1 Anaerotignum sp.
ACCCGATTTATTATTACGATATTGAAGCAGAGGTGGAAGAACTCAGTAAGGATGAAAAAATCATCAGATTTTATTCTGATGAGCATTTGTGGGGCGAAACTGCAGGTTATATCAATATGATGAAATCCGATGCATATCCATTCCAGACCCATAATGAGACTTGGGAACCAGGGATCTATAACTGGTATTTTGCATATACAGGCAGCGGAGAAATCAAGGATCGGGAAGTAACACAGATCGAAGTCAACTACTATGTAAAGGATGACCGCATCGACCGCCCCACTACGATCTGCTTCAAATTTTCCAATCTGGACAGTTTTACACTGACAGAGAATGTGCAGTATGAAGCAGAGGGAGAAGTCCTGTTACCGCCTTTTATTACTGATTTTTATGCTTCTATAACTGCAGAGCAGGCAAAAGCCAATACTGCTACGATGCAGTCTTCCAATTTCGGTGACAGCAGTAATAGCAGCAGCGGCGGAAGTTCTACACCAAAGGCAAACATGGATCTTTATGATGCAAGGGTGAAATGCGGACTTTGTGATAATGGTGACTGCAAAACCTGCGGCGGCGATGGCTATCTGTGGAGTTCTGCTTCGGATAAGGAAGACCGTAACTGTTATAAATGTAACAGAGGTAATTGCCGTAACTGCGGCGGCGATGGCTGGTTAGATTAAAAAGTATATGGAACATAGAAAAACCGTTGGAGAACCAACGGTTTTTTCGTGTCCATATTATGCCTTATCTTTTTTGAAACGCAGGAACCAATCCAGGGCATATTCATCGTCTTTTTCAGAAGCCATGCCTGCTTCTGCAGCAGCAACGGTGATGGGAGTGGAAATGATCATGTCATCGCCGGGCTGCCAGTTGGCAGGAGTGGAGTTGTGTGTCTCATCGGATTTCTGCAGCGCCTGGATCATACGTTTGATCTCGTCGAAGTTACGGCCTGTTGTCAGGGGGTAATATACGATGGAGCGGATGATGCCCTCGGGATCAATGATGAAGACTGCACGCACTGCCTGTGTGCTGGAAACATTGGGCTGCAGCATGCCGTATAATGTGGAGACCTTTGTATTCAGGTCTGCAATGACAGGAAAATCGATCTTCACATTTTTCATGCCCTTCCATTCCAGTTCTTCGATCTTTCTGATCCATGCAATATGGGAATACAGGGAGTCCACAGACAGGCCCAGAAGGGAGACATTCATTTTCTGGAATTCTTCCTTCATAGAGGACAGCGTCATGAATTCTGTGGTACATACCGGTGTAAAATCAGAGGGATGGGAAAAGAACAGTACCCAGTTGCCCTTATAGTCTTCGGGAAAGTTTACGGTGCCATTTGTTGTCAGTGCCTGAAATGCAGGCGCTTTGTCCCCGATCAGAGGGAGACGGTTCAGGTTTTCATTCATAATAATCTCCTCCTTTTTTTCTACTCTCTTTTTTGTATTATAACACAGAAAAACGGATAGAGGGAGTGGCAAATGCAACAATTTCCATTGGAAATAAGGAATTTTTTCTCTCCTTGTCGGATAAGGGATTCTGTGGTAAAATATACCCAACAGGCACAAATGTGCATAAAGTGGAAACAGATTTAGGGGGTGCGTGATTATGTTGCGTCAGAGAGAAGAAAAGATCAACGTTTGGTTTGAAATGTGGGTAGGGGATGATATCACTCCTATGGCTGCGATTTTTGCCGACGATGTAGAATACACAGAATGCTGGGGCTATCAGTACTTTGGTCAGGATGAGATCAGAGACTGGTTTGACGACTGGCATAAAAATAATGTGATGGAAGCCTTCTATGCAAAGGATTTCCTGCACATGGATGAGAATAAGACCGTAGTCAGATTCAAGATGGAAGCCCTGACAAAGAGCGGCACACAGCGCTGGATGGATGGCGTATACATCGTGGAATGGGATGAGGATGATAAGATCAAATCTCTGGAAGAATACGGCGAAGGCAGCAGAAAAACAAGACCTTATGAGAAATAAGTAAAAAAATGAGGACACCTTATTCAGGTGTCCTTTTTGTTTTGTTATTTTAGCGAGGCCAGCCTCGCGCTCCGCAAGGGGGTAACCCCCTTGACCCTATTTGCCTTCGGCCCTTAGAAAGCGTAAGTAACGGCGATATTTGCGGTGATCTGGATCTTACCATAGCTGATGGTTGTACCGCCG
>JAFRZQ010000326.1 GCA_017442465.1 Anaerotignum sp.
ATAGAAAGACCAAGACCTGTACCACCGGTTTCTCTGTCTCGTGTTTTGTCTACGCGGTAGAATCTCTCAAAGATCCGGTTCACTTCATCTTCTGGTATACCAATACCCGTATCTGCCACAGTAATGAATGCATGCTGATGATCTGCATCCAGTGTTACCCTGACAATACCCTTTTCCGGTGTATATTTGATCGCATTGTCTATCAAATTGGAAATCGCAAGAGACAGCTTCATTTCATCCATATCTGCTTTGATCTCCTTCAAATAATCCATTTTCAGTTCGATTTCCTTAGCATCCGCCAGTGGCTGCAGTCGTTTTGCAATATCTGCCATCAACTGATTCAGATCCCCCTCCTTAAAATTCAGAGGGATCTCTTTCTGATCCAGTTTTACAAGGGTCAGAAGATCATTGATGATCGCCGTCATACGATCCACTTCGGAATTGATATCGTGCAGAAATTCTACATACATCTCTTTTGGTACATCTTCCTGCAGCAGGATCGATTCGCTCAGAACCTTAACAGAACTAAGCGGTGTTTTCAATTCATGGGATACATTCGATACAAACTGCTGGCGGGTAGATTCTACCTTTTCCAGCTGATCCGCCATCTGATTACATGCAATAGCAAGGTCAACGACCTCATTATGGATTTTGTCATTTACCTTGACCCTTTGTTCAAAGTGCCCTTCAGACATCTTCTGAATGACCCCAATCAGATTTTTAACAGGTTCTGTAAAGACCTTGGAAATAGCCACCATGATCGTAATAACTACGATCAAAACAGCAGCCAGAACAAGATAGGACGCACTGCCGATATCACCAACCGTATCGTGTACATCCTGCATATCATCAACAATCAGAACGACCCCTGCTCTGCGGTCTGCCGCCCCAGTAATGGAAGCGGCTGCATATACAGTGCCGTTTTCCTGTTCTCTTGCTGTATCCTTATCTTGCAGTGCCTGTATTACCTCTGGCAGCAGGAAGGTTTTCCCTGTATTTTCATATCCCGTATCATATACAACTACGCAGGAGGAGTCCAGAACCATAATACGATAATCTTCGCTCTGGCTGGCCTCCAGCATCATTTCTTCCAGATCTGTTCTGCCGGTCTCTTCAAAAAGAAATCTGGCAGAAGTCAGCTGTCCGGAAATCACATTTGCCTGGCTCAGCAGTTCCTTTCTTCTTTCTTCTACAAAGTAACCCTGTACAGAATGAAGCATCGTGCTTGCCAGAAGGAGCAACGGCAATATTCCGGCCACAGCGTAAGCCCCCAAAAGGAACCAGCGCAGAGAAATGAACGGGATCTTTTTCTGTTCTTTCTCTTTAGTTAAAATAATAACCAACTCCCCATTTCGTAAAGATATATTTTGGTTCACTGGGATTTTCTTCGATCTTTTCTCTCAGTCGACGCACATGTACATCTACCGTTCTTGCATCACCAGGGTAATCGAATCCCCAAATGGTATCCAGAAGTTTGTCCCTGCTATATACCTTTCCGGGATTTTCCATCAGAAGTTCCAGAAGATCAAATTCTTTTGCCGTCAGGTTCACTTCTCTGCCATTCACAAATACTCTTCTGCTGTCATAGGCCAGTTCCAGATCTCTGGCCTTCAATGCATTTTTCACTTCCGTCTCTGCAGATGCCTTCTTCACACTGCGGCGCAGGATCGCTTTGATACGCGCCTTCAGTTCCAGAATATTGAAGGGTTTTGTGATATAATCATCTGCGCCATATTCCAAGCCCATGATCTTATCCATATCTTCCCCTTTTGCTGTTACCATAATGATCGGCACCTGAGAAAATTCCCTTGTTTCACGGCATACCTGCAGACCGTCCATTTTAGGCAGCATGACATCCAGTACAACCAGATCAAAATTCTTTTCTTTGATATACTGCAGTGCTTCCTCTCCGTCATATGCAGGAGTTACTTCCATCCCATCCTGCTCTAAAGAAAACTTGATCCCCTTAACGATCAATTTTTCATCATCAACAACCAAAATCTGATAAGCCATATTTCAGCCTCCTTACTCCTCAACTGTAATCTGCTCTTTTATCTCTTCATACATTTTTTCTCCAATACCAGATACCTTCATAATATCTGTTATATGGGTAAATTCTCCATTTTCATCTCTATAGGCAATGATATCCGCCGCACGTTTTTCCCCGATGCCGGAAAGACGAATCAGTTCTTCTGCCGATGCTTTGTTTAGATTTATCTTTTCCATTTCCGCAGAAATGCCGGCAGGTTTTCCAAAGTCATCTGCGCTGATCGCAGTGCCCATATGGATCTCTCCATTGTAAAAACTGTGGCTATACACAGCACCGCAGACCAAAAAGAATGCAACAACACCTAAAAACTTATACTTTTCCTTATTCTTCTTTTTGGAAAGAGTTTTCTCATGCAACTTTAATTCAAACCTCTTTTCCTTTTTAACAATATGTGGTAAAATAATTAGTTGTGTACATATATCTAGTGCACATAACTATCCATTATGAAATATTTTAACATAATTATCATAAATTTTCAAACCACTTACAGGAGAATCCCATGAAAAAAAGAATTCTGCCCTTACTAATGGCACTCTCTATCATATGCCCTGCTTTTTCTGCCTTTGCGGATGAAGTGCCGGCATCTGGCGGAACACAGACACCCCCATCCGTTACCGCAGAAACAGCCATCCTGATGGACGCTGCCAGCGGAGAAATATTATATAACAAGAAAGCTGACCAGAAAATGTTTCCTGCCAGCATTACAAAACTGATGACGATCCTGCTCGCTTTGGAACACGGAGAACTCACAGACGAGATCACCTTCTCCCATGATGCTGTTTATTCCATCGAACAAGGCAGCGCTCACATTGCCATTCAGGAAGGTGAAACGCTGACTCTGGAGCAGGTGCTTCGTGCGATCATACTGCGTTCTGCCAATGAAGCTTCCAACGGCGTTGCAGAATATGTGGATGGTTCCGTAGAAGCATTTACAAAACATATGACAGAACGTGCAAAAGAACTTGGCTGCAAAAACACGAACTTCATCACCGCAAATGGTCTCCACGATGAAAACCATTATACAACTGCCTATGATATGGCTCTCATTGCCAAAGAACTGTTGACCCATGATACATATCGCTCCATGATGAGTGAAACATACTTTGAGATCCCCCCTACAAATAAACAGGAGGAAATACGCTACCTTCACGGACAGCATCAGATGCTCAATTCCAACTCCCTTTATTATTACGAAGATGCCATCGGGGGTAAAACGGGATTCACTTCTGAAGCATTGAATACCTTGGTCACCTATGCTGAAAAAGATGGGATGGAACTGATCGCAGTTGTTATGAAGTGTAATGGTGCAGATCATTATACAGATACTGCTGCTCTCTTTGATTACGGCTTTGCTAACTACGAATCCAAGACACTCCTTTCCGATGCAGAATATACTTCTCATATTACTGTAACGGAAGTATATAATGAAAAGACCATCGAAAGAGATGTGATCACCGTTGGCCCTGTGGGCGAAATCACTCATGTAGTACCAAAGGGTACAGACATTTCCACGGCAACTGTAGAAATGCATGTACCCCAGACGATTGAAGCTCCTGTTGCCGCTGGCCAGAAAGTAGGCACTATGGATATCCTGCTGAACGGAAAGCTTCTGAAAACTGTTGACCTGGTATCGCAGGACTCCATAGATCTGTTGACTGATGCAGAAAAAGAAGAAATCGATGCCTCTTCTCTAACAGGCATTCTGAAAAAAATAGGGCTTGGTATTCTGATTTTACTGCTTATTTTTATCATTATCCTTTGCATCACTCGTTTCATCGGCTATCAGAAATATAAAAAACGTCAGGAACGCAGAAGAAGACGTGCTGCTGCCATGCGAGAATACGAAATGCAGAATATGCGCCAAGAATATCACGGTTATCGTCACAGACGAGACAGAAACAATGCGAACCACAGACGCAAGCCAAAACGCAGAAGATAAGAAAAACACCCTGGTTGATTCCAGGGTGTTTTTTTCTTATATTTTCAGTTTTGCCATCAAAACACGATTCTCCATTAACATTTTCATAAGCACGACACCACAAATGCTGACAGAAAGAAATTCTCCCAGTGCGACCATTGCCATGCTCAGCCACAAAGGACTGCCAAACAGATATAATTCAATTCCAATAAATGCATTGCAGAATACGATCCAAAGACTGGCACCAAAAAGACTTTTTGCAAATTTAACCACACAGAACATTGCCGCCGCTGTGCATCCTGTGCCAAAAACCACATCCATGATCCCA
>JAFRZQ010000327.1 GCA_017442465.1 Anaerotignum sp.
GCCATCAGGAACTTATTGCGCAGTTTTTTAAAGGGATAACCACCATAGAGGAATGTAGGCTCCAGAATGGGGTTTTCCACTACGATGCCTTCCATGGGTGTTGTGTAAACAGCACAGTTCAGTCTGTTCTGCAAGAGGGTATTGCCGCCGTCATGGTCTGCATTGGAATGGGTGTTGATAATGGCGGTCAGTTTCCAGCCCTGGGCGTCCAGGATTTTCTGGATCTTACGGCCGGCATCCTTATCGTTGCCGCTGTCGATGAGCCATACATCGTCATCGCTGACGCGGTACACGCCGATTTTGGAAGGGGAGTTGATGTAATATGTATTTTCTGCTACCTGTACCAATTCATACATTTTGATTTCCTCCTTTGTAAAAAAACTGCGTTTTTGCGAAGAATATATATGATATTCCTCACACAAAACGCAGTTTTGTGTCAGTATAGGGGTGCAGGGGGATTATCTCCCTGCTGGGGTTTGGGGCAACGCCCCAAGAATCAGTTCATGGAATCTGTAGAGCCGATTACATTTTTGATCTTGTCTTCTACCAGTTCCTGGATCAGGTCTCTGCCTGCACCCAGATAGCCGCGAGGGTCAAATGCAGCGGGATCATCACCGAAAGATTTACGGATCGCTGCTGTCAGTGCCAGTCTGAGGTCAGTATCCATGTTGATCTTGCAAACAGCCATGGAAGATGCTTTTCTCAGCATTTCAGCAGGGATACCTTTTGCACCTGCGATGTTGCCGCCGTATTCGTTGCACATTGCAACGCATCTCTGGTCAACGGAGGATGCACCGTGCAGAACGATGGGGAAGTTGTGGAAACCTGCAGCTTCCAGTTTTTCTGTGATGGTTGCCAGTCTGTCGAAGTCCAGTTTTGCTTCGCCTTTGAATTTGTATGCGCCGTGGCTTGTGCCGATGGCAATCGCCAGAGAGTCAACGCCTGTTCTTGTTACGAAATCAACCGCCTGATCGGGGTCTGTGTAAGTAGCATCAGCTGCGTTTACTTTTACTTCGTCTTCTACGCCTGCCAGTTTACCCAGTTCTGCTTCTACCACTACGCCTCTTTCATGGGCATATTCTACGATTTTCTTTGTCTGTGCTACGTTTTCTTCATAGTCCAGATGGGAACCGTCGAACATTACGGATGTGAAGCCGTATTCGATACAGTCTTTGCAAACTTCGAAATCAGAACCGTGATCCAGATGCAGTGCGATATCCAGACCTGTTTCTTCGATGGCAGCATCTACCATTGCTTTCAGGTATTTGGGATGTGCATATTTCAGTGCGGATTTGGAAACCTGCAGGATCACAGCGGAGTTCTGTGCTTTTGCAGCAGCCACTACACCCTGGATGATTTCCATGTTATTGATGTTGAAAGCGCCGATAGCGTAACCGCCTTCGAACGCCTTTTCAAACATTTTTTTTGTTGTTACCAAAGCCATTATAAAGACACCTCTCTTGAAAAATTTGTGGGTTTACTTTTATCATTGCCGTATATTAGAATTATAATACGAGAGGGATTTTATAGCAAGGCATTCTTTTGGGGAGGAATGATGAAAAATGAAAGGAATTCTGACATTGTTCGCTGTCCTTGGGCTGGACACTGTGACAAAAAAATGGGCAGATGAGAATCTGCCATTGAACCGGAAAATAGAAATTGTCAGAAATCGCCTGTATTTCTGGCACATAAAAAACAGCGGCATCGCTTATAATAGATTCAGCGGGAAACGAAAGAGTATCCTTCTTTTTACCGGCGGTCTGCTGGCATATTACAGCGGTGTTTTCATAAATGTTCTGCGGGGAAAAAAGAACAGAAAATATACGCTGCCGCTGGCACTGACCCTTGGCGGCGGGTACGGGAATTTTCTTGAAAGAGCGAGAAAAGGAAAAGTTACAGACTTCCTTTTTGTACCTGCAGAAGGCAGAAATGCACCTATTTTTAACCTTGCGGACATTTCGATTTTACTGGGTACCCTTTGGCTGACATTTGTTTCTTTATATGAAAAATAAAGGAAATTGTCGATTTTATATTGCCCGAGATGGACATTTGTAGTATAATCAAAGCATAAATCCTGAAATGCGCGACAACTTGCCATAATTGAACCTACATTTTTGACTAGGGAATCCAATAAACGGCAGATATGTCAGGCCCCAAGATAATTCCCTTTGGGCGGGGGAAGGCAGATTCTGCAGTTGCGGACACCCACCTGGCTGAGGCTAGGTGTCAAGAGGCAAGACCGGCATTTCGGGATAATTTTTTTCGTCAAAATCAGGAGCTATTTCGTTTTTCTAAATAGTTCTTTTTTTATGCCTTTTTGTATAGTTTTGTACAGGCAGGGAGGCGGACGAAATGAGAAAATGCTTATTTATTATATTGTTTTTATTATTAACGGGCTGTAGGGCAGAAGGAAACATGCCGGAACAGGAACAGGCAGGCGTGATCGGGGAGGATATGCCTATTTCCAGGGAAATGGCGGCAAAAACCATTGCACTGGCGTTTTATTCCAATGAGGAACTGGCAGGACTGGATATAGAGCTGGATTTTTCGGATGTATCCCCGGATGACTGGGCGTATCTCTATATCTGCGGCTGTGTAGAGCGGGGATTTTTTGCGGGCAGCGAAGAAGGGACCTTTCGCCCGCAGGATGAAATGACCCTCTGGGAAGCACAAACCCTGATGGACAGGCTGGCACCAAGCCATGAGAACCGTATGGTCCTGACGGAAGAAAACAGGAATCTCCCCATCTCCTATGAACTATGGGCGCAGCTGCTGGAAACGGCACTGAAATCCCGTAGAGGCGAAGAAAGCCTGTATTCGTATGGGATCAGAGAGGAAAATGCAGTACTGCTTTCAGTGGATGGTCTTTGTGATACGGGAAAATTCACAGCGGCAGGCATCGACCTTTCGCCATATCGGTATAGCCGGATCACCTTTCTGCAAAAGAATGGAGAGATCGTTATGCTGCTGACGGTAGAGGCCTGTTCCCCTGTGATACAGAATGTATATTGCAGAACAGCGGAAGGGGCGCTGCTTCTGGAAACGGGTATGGGCACTGCGAGGATGGAATACAGCAAAAAAGTTCCGGCAGGGTTTTATGATGTGACCATGAAGGAGGGGCGTATATCTGAAATGTCTCCTGTGGCCTCTCTGGGACGGTGTACGGTGAAATGGGTGAATGCCGAGGAAATATATCTGGCTGAAAAAGGCCATCTGAAATGGGCGGAAAATGCCCGGCTTTATGATGCCAGAGGGGAATTTCTTTCGGGGGAATACAAAGA
>JAFRZQ010000328.1 GCA_017442465.1 Anaerotignum sp.
CCTGCAGAGAGAATATATCCGCATCGGCTTCCATGAAATAATCCAGAAAACCTTTGCCTACAGCGGCTCTCAGGCCGTTTACATTCCAGGAAATCATTCTCATTTTGCATTACCTCCTTTTTTGAAACTAAGTATACCAGAATCCTCGGGTTTTGTCTTGCCCTGAGTAGTAAAATAAGATAAAATTAAAAATTGAAAAGAAATTTACAGAAAGGATGTCCGACTATGAATATCCAGATCTATGGTTCCAAAAAATGCTTTGATACAAAGAAAGCGGAACGCTATTTCAAAGAAAGAAAAATCAAATATCAGTACATCGACCTGCATCAGTTTGGCATAGCGAAAGCAGTTTTCGAGGCGGCAAAAAAATGTATCCCCGTAGAGGATATGATCGACCGCAAATCCAAAGCCTACACCAAACTGTATATGGATTATATCGACGAATTGAAACGGGAACCGACCCTGTTTGAAAATCCCGAATTATTTGCTACGCCCATCGTACGCAACGGGAAACATTTCACACTGGGATTCTGCCCCGATATCTGGAAAACTTGGGAATAAAGGAGTGACAAATATGAGAGTTGCAATCGCACAGATCGATATGGGTTTTGAAAATAAAGAGTATGCTATGGGCATCTGCGCTCAGCTGATGGCAGAAGCAAAGGAAAAAGGCGTGGATTTCATCGTTTTCCCTGAAATGACCCTGCCCGGCTTTACCCTGAACCCCGAAACCTACGGCGAAGACAGACAGAACAGCAAAACCATCGCTTTCTTCCAGGAAGAAGCAAAGAAAAACGGCGTGGCAGTCTGCTTCGGTCTGCCTGTCTATGAAGATGGTGTTTCCACTAACCACTGCATCATTCTGGATGAAAACGGCGAACAGTTAGTGGATTATGCAAAAATCCACCCCTTCTCCTTCGGTGCAGAAGCAGAACATTATGTTGGCGGCAACGAACTTTTCTTCTGCGAAGTAAAAGGCGTACCTGTTTCTCCTCTCATCTGCTATGACCTGCGTTTCCCCGAACCTTTTCAGGTGCTTTCCGAAAAAAGCAAGGTCATCACAGTCATTGCCAGCTGGCCCACAGCTCGTCGTGAACATTGGATGACACTGCTGAAAGCCCGTGCCATCGAAAACCAGTGCTTTATCATCGGCGTGAACCGCAGCGGTGACGGCGGCGGTCTGTCCTATAATGGCGACAGCATGGTGGTTTCCCCTCTGGGTGAAGTGCTGGCGCATATGGACGGCGGCAACGGTATTTCTGTTGTGGACATTGACCTGAGTGAAGCAGACGCTTACCGTGCTTCCTTCCCCGTAAAGGCCGACAGAAAGCCTGAACTGTATCATTCCCTCTGGAAACAGCATCACGCAGAATAAGGAAAGATAACATGAGTCAACAAGCAACAACCGTAAAAACAAGAGACTATCATGTCGATAATATCAAGGGTGTTCTGATCATTCTGGTGGTCTGCGGGCATCTCCTCAGCTATCTGCAGGATATGAACTCCACCTTCGCTATCGGTGTCAGAACCTTTATCTACTTTTTCCATATGCCCGGGTTTATTTTCATGTCCGGTTATCTGGCAAAGGGATTTCTGAAAAAAGAATACAAAGGCGAAAAACTGCTTTCCTACGCATGGCTGTATCTGATCTTCAAAAATGGGATCGATCTGGTACATTTTATTTTCCGGAGACCTTATTTTGCAGGAAACAGCCATACCATGGAACTGGTGTTGATCGTCTGTCTGTTCTGCTTTGGCATCTGGCTGCTTTCACAGCTGTACAGCCGCTTCCCGACCATCCAGAACGGTTTTATCCTTCTTGTAGTGCTGTTTTCCATTCTGAAAACAGATGTACTCACCGTTGGTGCTGCGCCCTGGTATATGATGGCACTGATCTGGTATCACATCATCGTTTACCTGACCAGAAACATGAAACAAAGTCATGTATTGGCACTGGCCGTCATCCTTGCCGCCTTTGTCAATTATCAGGATGGCATTGGAAAATTCCTGACTCTGTCCCGTATGATCAATTTCCTGCCCTTCTTCCTGCTGGGTTTCTACATGACAAGGGAACGATTTGAAACTATCGTAAATCATCCAAAATGGAAATATGTCCTTTCTCTCCTTTTCATTCTCTCTGCTTTCCTCATTACATGGAAAGGCAGAGCGATCAAAAAATGGATCGGTGTATTTTTCTTCGGGGTTTCTCCTTACAGCAAACTGCTGAAACTGGGAGACTGGTACTATCATGTGGCTCCCCTGATCTGCATCCTTTGGATGGCAATGACAGTGGTTATCCTGTTTGGGCTGTTCGCCCTCTGCCCCAGAGGGAAATCATTCCTTGCCAAACTCGGAAAGAATACCATCGGCATCTATGTCCTGCATCGGTTCTTTAAGGACTTCCTGATTTATGGTGGATTTTACAGCATTTTGAGTCAGAATGAATATATCGCTGTCATCGAAACGTTGTTAATTTCCCTGCTTCTTGCTGTGGTTTTCGGCACGGATTTCTGGGCAAAAACCATGAACAAATTAAGTGTAGTCAATGCCAAATGGCTTTATAAAAAAGATTAAAACAGAAAGGCTGATATATATGATAAAAGTACTGATGATCTGCCACGGCAATATTTGCAGATCCCCAATGGCTGAGTATCTTTTTCGCGATATGGTACAGAAAAAAGGCCTGTCCGACTGCTTCCACATTGCTTCTGCGGCTACCAGCCGCGAAGAGATCGGCAACGGTGTCTATCC
>JAFRZQ010000329.1 GCA_017442465.1 Anaerotignum sp.
GGTATTTTAGTCGGCCTTCTGGGCTATATCATTGGTAACTACTTTGGCGTGCTGGTTTACAACATCATCCTCTGATTACCCCACCTGATGTTACAAATGATAAACGCATAAAGCTTTAGGAGGTGTCTTATGTTCCAAACATTAATCAAAGGTGCAACAATCGTTGATGGTACTGGTGCACCTGCATTTCAGGGCGATATCGGCATTCAGGACGGCAAACTGCATGTTCTGGAAGCAAACAGCAATGCGCCCGCCGAAAACATCATCGATGCAACAGGTCTGTATGTAACTCCCGGCTTCATCGATGCACATGCCCATGGTGACAGCACCTATGGTCATGATTATAACTATCTGTCTAAGATCTCTCAGGGGATCACCACACAGGTAACAGGCCACTGCGGTCAGTCCCTGTTCCCTATCCATCCGGATACTATGGCCATGCTGCAGCATGAACAGAAAATTCAGACAAACGAATTCCCTGAAGAAATGATCACATTTACAAACTGCGAAAACTTCATGAAATTCGCTGAAACTGTAAAACACCCTGAAAATATCGTATTTATAGTAGGCCATGTTGCCCTGCGTAATGCGGTAATGGGTTTTGATGACCGCAAGCCTACAGAAGCAGAAATGGAACAGATGAAATCCATGCTGCGTGAGGCTATGGAAATCGGTGCAGCCGGCTTCTCTACAGGTCTGATCTACGTTCCCTGCTCCTATGCAGAAGAAGACGAGATCGTAGAACTGTGTAAAGTTGTTGCAGAGTATGATGGTATTTATACCACTCACATGCGTAATGAATCCACTAAAGTATATGAAGCCATTGAAGAAGCCATCTCCGTAGCGAAGAAATCCGGCGTTCGTCTGCAGATCTCTCATCTGAAGATCGCAACAGTGGAAAAATAGGGTGACTCCGTACGCATTCTGGATCTGATCCACCGTGCGAAAGAAGAAGGTGTTCGCATCACAGCAGACCAGTATCCTTATACTGCTTCTTCCACACATCTGTATGTGTGCATCCCTCCCAAATACTTCAATGAGGGCATCGAAAAAGTTGCAGAAATGCTGCAGGATCCTGTGATGAGAGAAACCATCAAAAAGGAAATGTACGACCCTGCAACACCTTATGATAACTATTATCTGAATGCCGGCGGCTGGAAAGGCATCTTCATTTCCAGCGCAGCTGCAACACCCGATGCAGAAGGCAAAACTATCGCTGAATATGCAGAAGAAAAAGGGATCGACGGCTTTGATGCATTCTGCGAGATCATGATCGCAAATGACTGTATCGCTCCTTCCATTTACTTCTGTATTTCTGAAGAAGACCTGTTCCGTATCGCAAAAGATGAAAATGTCGTTGTCGGCACAGATGCGATCCCCAAATCCTTTGTAGAACGCACTCATCCCCGCGCTTACGGTACTTTCCCCAGAGCTATCCGTTACTATGTAAAAGAAAACGGTATCCTGACTCTGCCCGAAATGATTCGTAAAATGACATCTAAAACAGCTGAGATCTACCAGCTGGCTGGAAAAGGTGTTATTGCCGACGGCTATGATGCAGACCTGGTAATTTTCGATTATGATAAAATTACAGACACTGCAGACTTCATGCACCCTCTTACAAAAGCAGAAGGTATCGAATATGTACTGGTAGACGGCAAAGTAGTTTATAAGGATATGGAACTGACCGACGCAATGCCTGGTAAAGTAATTCGTTTCAAAAAGAAAGTGTAATGCTATTACATAATAAGGGCTCCTGCCAATTGCTCTTATGTCTCACATTTTACCTTTCTCAAAAAAGCAGCGTGATCAATCACGCTGCTTTTTCATTAGTCTAGCTATTACTCTTAAATCCAAGATTCTTAGCTTTTATAACATTTTTGAGACAGTATGGCATCACAAAATTATAAAGATATATTTGATATTCCGATTTTAGATAACAAATATCACTATAATAGATTAGATAAAATATTGGTTTTTAAAAAAATCAATGTATAACTACTTTTTCATCTTGAAATCCCAGTTCTTCAGCAATTTGTTTGTAAGATTTCCCATCTTCCAACATAGACATGGCAACAGGTATTAAATCTTTTACTTTTTCATA
>JAFRZQ010000330.1 GCA_017442465.1 Anaerotignum sp.
CGCCGCCGTCCAGTGCATTCATTGGTTCAAAGTCCTTCACTTCCGTCATCAATTCGGCAATGTCTTTTTTGGGAATATAAGGCGGGTTGGAAACAATGGCATCCAATCTGCCCTTCCATTCGGAAGGAATATTTTTGAACAGATCGCTTTCGTAAAAATCGATGCTGATTTTATTTTCAGCAGCATTTTTTGTGGCATAGCCCAGTGCTTTCGGGCTGATGTCCACCGCCATGATTTTTTCAAACTTACCGTAATGCCCCAGACTGATGGGGATACAGCCGCTGCCTGTGCCGATATCCAGAATGGATCTTAGAGGTTCTGCCTGCTGTTTTTCCAGAATGGTCTCCACCAGCACTTCCGTATCACCACGAGGGATCAGAACCCCTTCCCCCACATGAAAAGGAAGCCCCATGAACTCCCATTCGCCAAGGATGTACTGGGCGGGTCTGCCCTGTTCTCTTTCGAAAAGATAGCCTTCATAGGCCGCCAAAACTTCTTCAGAAAGCACTTCTTCTCCGCGTAAAAATAAAGCCGTACGGTTCAGACCGGCGGCTTTTTCCAGCAGCAGTTCCGCCTCGAAGGCGTAGGCTTCCTTGCCTGCCGCCTTCAGACGCTGCTTTCCTTCTCTTAACACTTCTGCAATGGTTTTATTCTTCTGGTTCATCTTCCAGAACCCCTTTCATGGCCGCAATGGCACATTCGATCTGGCTGTCATCGGGCTCAGCTGTGGTCAGCTTCTGCAGAGCCAGGCCAGGCGCACTCAGCACTCTTACAATAATATTTTCAGATCTGCCCGCCCAGCGCAGCACTTCATAGGAAATGCCGGCAATAAAAGGCACCAGACAGATTCTTGTGATCAGTCGGATGATAAATACATCGGTTCTGACAAAGAAGAACACCACCATGGAGATCAGCATAACGAACAGCAGAAAGCTTGTGCCGCAGCGTTTATGCAGTCTTGTACAGGGGCGTACGTTTTCCACTGTCAATTCCTTGCCGCTTTCAAAGCAGGCAATGGTCTTATGCTCTGCACCATGATACTGGAACACACGCTGGATCTCTTTCATTTTAGAAATCAGCCACATATAGGTCAGGAAGATGGCAATACGGATCAGACCTTCCACAACACCCAGCCCCCAACCGGGAACAAAGGATTTGAACAGGTTACCGATGGCAACAGGCAGCACGAAAAACAGTGTCATACCCAACACCAGAGAACAGAACACACTGAAATAGATCAGGATATCCGTGATCTTATCCCCGAATTTATTCATCAGCCACTGTTCGAAAGGACTCATTTCTTCATCCTCCCAGCCTTCCCCTGCGATCTCCGCAGAGCGCATCAGGATCTTCGTACCGTTCACCAGAGAATCCACGAACGCCGCCATCCCACGGAAAATAGGCAGCTTAAACAGCCCCTTATTCATGCTGATGACAGGTTTCTTTTCAATGACGATCTCACCCTCAGGGTTTCTTACCGCCAGTGCATATATTTTCTTACCGCGCATCATAACGCCCTCAATGACCGCCTGACCGCCGATAGTTGTACATTTTTCAGCCATACTAAAAACCTCCTTCCGAAAGGACTTTTTTCCCTTTCTTTCGATAAAAGACGATGGAAAAATCATCCTCTATCGAAAAAAAGGGCAGAAGCATAGTGCTCCGCCCTTTTGATTTCGAAATTACTTTCTGCCGTATTTTTTGTTGAATTTTTCAACTCTACCGCCAGCTTCCAGCAGCAGTTTCTGGCTGCCTGTGTAGAAGGGGTGGCATTTGGAGCAAACTTCGACTCTGATTTCTTTGTTTGTAGAGCCTGTAACGAATTCGTTACCGCAGTTGCATCTAACTGTTACCTGATGATATTCGGGATGGATACCTTCGCGCATTTTCTTTCACCTCATTTTCACTATTTGTTGATCAATAATCCAATGTTATTTATAGACAACATGGGTATTTTATCACATCAATTTTTGTTTTGCAATAAAAATTCCTTGAAAAAACAGTATTTTCCGCATTCTTGACAGATTTGACGAAAAATAGCCTTTATTTCTCGTGCAGACCCAACATTTTTTCCCAAACAGGCAGGCGTTCCATAAATTCCTGATTGTTCTTCGTCTTTTTCATCAGGTCAAAGAAGCCCTCTGTCATATCGGAATGGTTGAGTGTCGTTGCCATACGGCGCAGGGCATAGTTGCAGTCCAGTTCTTCCTTGGAGAACAGTTTTTCTTCCCTTCTGGTGCCGCTCTTTACGATGTCCACCGCAGGGAAAATACGTCTTTCCGCCATACGTCTGTCCAGCACCAGTTCCATATTGCCGGTGCCTTTGAATTCTTCAAAAACCACCTCGTCCATCTTGCTGCCCGTATTCACAAGGGCTGTTGCAAGGATGGTCAGGCTGCCGCCGTTTTCGATGTTTCTGGCTGCACCAAAGAATTTCTTGGGCATATACAGGGCTGCAGGGTCCAGACCGCCGGATAATGTTCTGCCGCTGGGAGGGATGGTCAGGTTATAGGCTCTTGCCAGGCGGGTGATGCTGTCCAAAAGGATCACAAGGTCTTTCCCCTGCTCCACCATACGTTTTGCCCTTTCCAGAACCATTTCCGTTACTTTTTTATGATGCTCCGGTTCTTCATCAAAGGTAGAATA
>JAFRZQ010000331.1 GCA_017442465.1 Anaerotignum sp.
ACAGCCCTGACATCTTGCCATGGTGGAATTCACTTCCAGAGCGTTCATCTCGTCTCTTGTCACCAGTGTTGTCTGGTAGCCTTCTGTATATTTATCCTTCGCGATCAGACCTGCGCCGAAAGCACCCATGATACCTGCGATATCGGGTCTTACCGCCTGTCTGCCGGAGATCAGTTCAAAGCTTTTCAGTACTGCGTCGTTATAGAAAGTACCGCCCTGTACGACCATGGATTTCCCCATAGCTTTAGGATCGGAGATCTTGATCACCTTCAGCAGTGCGTTTTTGATAACGGAATATGCCAGACCTGCAGAAATATCGCCGACCTCAGCGCCTTCCTTCTGGGCCTGTTTTACGCGGGAGTTCATGAAAACCGTACATCTGGAGCCCAGATCGATGGGGTTCTTTGCGAACAGTGCCACTTTTGCGAAATCCTGTACAGAATAGTTCAGGGATTTTGCGAAAGTTTCGATAAAGGAACCGCAGCCGGAGGAGCATGCTTCGTTCAGCAGAACGCTGTCGATGACATTATCCTTGATGCGGATACATTTCATATCCTGACCACCGATGTCCAGAATGAAGTCAACATCGGGTTTGAAGAACTGTGCCGCTTTGTAGTGGGCTACTGTTTCGATATAGCCCAGGTCGATCATCAGAGCTTCCTTGATGAGGCCTTCGCCGTAACCTGTTACGCAGGAATTGCGGATGACTACATCTTCGGGCATCATATCGTACATTTCGTTCAGGCTCTTCATGACAACATTCAGAGGGCTGCCTTCATTGCCTGCATAGAAAGAATACAGCAGTTCACCGTCTTTGGAAACCAGCGCAACCTTTGTGGTTGTGGAGCCGGCATCGATGCCCAGGAATGCATCACCATGGTAATTGGACAGGGGGATGCGTTTTACCTTATCTCTGTCATGGCGATCCTTGAATTTTTCATAATCTTCTTCATCCTTGAAGAGAGGTTCCATTCTGGTTACTTCTGCTGTCAGTTCCACGCCATTTTCCAATCTTTCCAGCAGCAAGTCAAAATCCAGTTCTGCTTCGCCCTTATTGGAAACAGCTGTACCATAAGCTGCAAACAGGTGAGAATTTTCAGGGATGATGGTTGTTTCGTCTGTCAGTTTCAGTGTTTCGATGAAACGGCCGCGCAGTTCGGACAGGAAATGCAGAGGGCCGCCCAGGAATGCCACATGACCGCGGATAGGTTTGCCACAGGCCAGACCTGCGATGGTCTGATTGACAACTGCCTGGAAGATGGACGCTGCCAGGTCTTCCTTCTTTGCACCTTCGTTGATCAGGGGCTGGATGTCTGTTTTTGCGAATACGCCACAGCGGGAAGCGATGGGATAAATAACTTTATAATCCTTCGCCAGTTCATTCAGACCTGTGGCATCTGTCTGCAGCAGGGATGCCATCTGGTCGATGAAGGAACCTGTACCGCCGGCACAAACGCCGTTCATTCTCTGTTCTACGTTACCGCCTTCGAAGTAGATGATCTTCGCATCTTCGCCGCCCAGTTCGATGGCTACATCTGTCTGAGGGGCTGTTGCTTCTACTGCGTTGGCTGTTGCCACTACTTCCTGAATGAATTCCACGCCAATGGCCTTTGCCAGAGCAACGCCACCGGAACCTGTGATCATAGCGGAGAAAATGGCATTGCCGATCTCTTCCTTCGCTTCTTTCAGGATGTCTTTTACAGTTTTCTTGATTTCAGAAAAGTGTCTTCTGTATCTTGCAAATGCAATTTCATTCTTTTCATCAGCCAGAACCACTTTTACGGTCGTAGAGCCGATGTCAATACCCATTTTGTATGTATGGTCATCTTTACGATACTGCACTTGTCACACCTCCATCTCTGTATTTCTCAATGCCTTCTGCGGAAATATCTCTCCACATCTGGGTTTGGATATTCTTATATTTTTCCTCGTCATCGATGCCATCATCCAGCACTTTCAATGCCAGAATACCGTCCTGCATTGCCAGGATCATCGTAACGTAATTTTCCAGATCGATATTTTTCACCACTTCGCCCCGTTTCTGGCCTCTTTCCAGGATCCGATAGAGAAATTCTCCTCTTTTTTCGGAAAATTCCTGAGAATAGGTGATGACTTCGGAGAATTTTTTCATACTTTCATAAAGCAGAAAATAAAAATTGCGAAATGCCACTTCCCTGCCGATAGCGTTCTGGAAATTCACAAAACGCTGGGGCATAAAAAAGCAATTCCAGAGCAGTTCCCCTGTGGGGACATCCTGCCGCTTTCCTTCCCACACCTCCTGCATTTTTTCCACAGGTTTGGCAAAGAAGGGATGGATATATTTTTCTACCACCCGCTGATCCAGATCCTCTCTGCTTTTGAAATAATAGTAGAAGCCGCCCTTTGTCAGTCCCGCTTCACGGATCAGTTCATTGGTGGATACTTCGGAAAAACCCTTTTCCAAAAACATGGCAAATGCCATTTCCAAAATTTCGTGTTCTGTTTTCACTCGGGTTCCTCCTTTCCGAATTTTTGCATTACAAATTTACAGACCAGTCGGTCTGTCACTCTATTTATTATATGCAGACTCCCATTTTTTTCAATATTTAGACCCGTTAAAATCCCGTTAAAATCGCATAAAATCAAGGAAAATGGTACAAATTCCCATATTTTGTCACATAAAAAAGAGGCTCTGAAATCTTTTTCAGAACCTCTCATTTCCTTACTCTGCCACAGTCACTTCTGCGATCTTTTCCAGCTGATGGGCAATGATCTGATTGCCGGTCTTGATGCAGACCAGATTTGCATAGCTCAATCCAATAAATTCACCAACGATCACATTTTTCTGGATCGTCGTCACTTTGATCTGCATACCCCTTTTGAATTCTCTGCCCTTGAAAGAAAGAACATCAATAGGGAACAGTTCCTTGCAGCGATCGATCGCCTGTCTGTCAAAGGTCTTGATAACGTATGTCTTCTCGCCGTTTTTCTTTCTCTCCCTGCTGTTTTTCAACATACGGGAGAACACGCGGTAAATATAGGTAATGACATAAGCCACAGCTGCCGCAAACAGATATTCACGCCATGTCAGCATGGAAAAGCCTTCCATCAGTCGCTCCATGTCATTCATCTCCTTTCAAACTTTCTTACTTCTTGATGATCTGATAAATATCTCTTTTGGACACACCGCGGTCTTTGGCTGCCTGCTTCATGGCATCCTTTTCGCTCATGCCCTGATCGATGTATTTCTGCACATGTTCTTCCACGGAAATACTTTCCCAGCTTTCCATTTCTTCCTGTCTCTGGGCTTCCAGAGAGAAGCCTTCGCAGACCAGAACAAATTCCCCCTTGGGAGGGTTTTCCGTAAAGTGTTTCAGGTGCCCGCCGATGGTATCCCTGCGAACTTCCTCGAATTTCTTTGTCAGCTCCCTTGTAGCCGCCATCTGGCGGTCGGAGCCGAACAGTTCTGCCAGTTCTTCCAGCGTATCTGTCAGTCGGTGAGGGGCTTCATAGAAGATCATGGTACGGTGTTCTCTTTCCAATGTTTTCAGGATAGCCTTTCTCTCCTTCTTATCGGGGGGAAGGAAGCCTTCGAACACAAATCTTCTGGTGTCCAGACCACTGAGAACCAGTGCCACCACCGCCGCAGATGCACCGGGGGCTACCGTCACAGGCACGCCTGCATCGTAACACAGCTTTACAAGGTCTGCACCGGGGTCGGAAATACCGGGCATGCCGGCATCTGTCACCAGAGCAATGCTTTCCCCTGCCAAGAGTCTTTCCACCAGCACAGGACCTTTGGTCACCTTATTATGCTCGTGATAACTGGTCATGGGTGTCTTGATTTCAAAATGATTCAGTAATTTCAATGTATTGCGGGTATCCTCCGCAGCGATGACGTCCACGCTTTCCATCAGTTTTACCACACGGAAGGTGATGTCATCCAGATTGCCGATGGGCGTGGCACAAAGATATAATGTCCCTGCCATAATTTTATATCACAGACGGTTCTTTTCGGAAAATGGCTGGATGCTTCCTGCTGTCCTTGCATAGAAAAAACTTTTTCTCACAGAACGCAGGCTCGACAGTTCGAAAAAGTATTTTCTAACGGACAGAATCCGTTTACACCCATTTTCCAAAAACCTTACGCCTGTCCCTTTCCATAATAGATTTCGTAAATTTCTTCGGTGTATTCGTTGGGTGCTTTGTAGATGACCAGAGGTGCGTCCACCTTCACCCAGGGTTTACCACCCCTTGCCGCTTCCACCAGCACCATGGTTGGCTCCTTATCCGCATAGGGCTGCACAAAACGGATGCGTTTAGGCTCCAGTTTATACTGGCGCAGATATACCATGATATCTGTCAGACGATGAGGTCTGTGGATCATATAAAATCTGCCCTGGGGCTTCAGGCATTTTGCCGCTGCCGCCACCACATCCTCTAAAGAGCAAAGGATTTCATGTCTGGCGATGGCTTTTGCCTCAAAGGGGTTTACCAGCCCGCCGCCTTCGTTCATGTAAGGGGGATTGGATGTGACCACATCAAAAGTAGAGCCGCCGAAAATCGTACTCGCTTCCTTGATGTCGCCTTCTTTGATCTCCACCTTTTCCTCCAGTTCGTTCATCAGAACGCTGCGATTTGCCATTTCTGCGCTTTCCGTCTGAATTTCCAGCCCTGTGAAATGCTCGCCTTTGGTCTTTGCCGCCAGAAGGATGGGGATGATGCCTGTGCCTGTTCCCAGGTCCAGTACCTTTTCGCCCTTCTTCACCTTGGCAAAGCCTGCAAGGATGACCGCATCCACGCCGAAGCAGAACCGTTTGGGGTCCTGAATGATATGATGGCCTTCTCTGTGCAGGTCGTCTACCCTCTCATGGGGATGGATGGTGATATCAGTCCTCATAAGCTTTCAGCTCCTCAGGAATGGGTTCCTGTTTGCGTTTCTTTTTGGAACGGATCAGTTTGATCTCATCCACATGGTAGAAACCGATGGTGGGTGGATCTGTTTCCACCTTACGCACTGCTGCTTTCACCTGCTGCATCAGTACGTTTGTAGTCAGGATCTCCCCTGTGCCGTCGGGTGTGGAAATGATATCGCCCACGCGAGGCAGTTTCTTGTTCAGTTCTTCGTAAACATCTTCTTCGTATTTCAGGCAGCACATCAGTCTGCCGCAGATGCCGCTGATCTTTGTGGGGTTCAGGGACAGATTCTGTTCCTTCGCCATTTTGATGGATACAGGCTGGAAATCACCTAAGAATGTTGCACAGCAAAGGGGTCTGCCGCAGATGCCGATGCCGTTGAGCATCTTCGCTTCGTCACGCACACCGATCTGTCTCAGTTCGATACGCATACGGAACACTGCCGCCAGTTCCTTTACCAGTTCACGGAAGTCTACACGGCCGTCGGATGTGAAGTAGAAAATGAGCTTATTTCTGTCGAAGGTCATTTCCACATCTACCAGTTTCATGTCCAGTTCCAGTCTTACGATTTTTTCCAGACAGATACCGAAGGCTTCCTCTTCCTTCTTGCGGTTGTTTTCCACAGTTTTCTTGTCTTCCTGTGTTGCCTTTCTGATCACCTGTTTCAGGGGGGCAACGATGGTTTCTTCGGGCACAAAGGTATTTTCCTTGATGACTGTGCCGTATTCCACGCCTCTCGCAGTTTCCACGATGGCGCCGTCTTCTTTTTCCAGTTTCAGGCCTGCGGGGTCAAAATAATACATCTTGCCCGCCTTCTTGAAACGGATGCCTACCACTTCTTTCATGGGTCAATTCTCCTTTAAGTCCATCAGCATGACCTCTAAGGTCAGCCGAAAATTTGCATTCTGCGCCAGGCGCATACGGGCTGTCCGCACTGCCTCGGCTTTTTTCGCCAGAACCTCCGCAGGCTCCTTTGCCCCGCGGAAGATCTCGTCTTTTTTATCCTTCTGGATGAGATAACGCTCCTCGCGGAGGCTTTTCGCCGTCAGGAGATCACGATACCACAATTCCATAATATCCAAAAACCGCAGGTCATTTTTATAAGCCTCCAGTTCTTTTGCCAGTAAATATGCCTCCCCCTCCGGCATGGAAGGAAGGGCTTCCAGTTTGCCCAGAATATCCTGCCGCATTTCGCGGAAGGCCTCATCCTCTTTCAGTTCCAGTGCCTGACCGATCCTTCCCTGGGCATAGGCCGCAAGGATATGGCTTTCCTCCTCGGAAATGCCGTTCTGCATCAGATATTCCGCCACCATTTCCTCGGAAAGAGGGCGAATTTTCATGGTCACCACACGGGAAAGGATGGTGGGCAAAAATGCTTCTGCCCGTTCCGCCAGAAGCAGGAACACAGCATGGGCAGGCGGTTCTTCCAGGGTTTTCAGCAGGGCATTCTGTGCCTGCGTATTCATGGTATCCGCCTTTTCAATAATAT
>JAFRZQ010000332.1 GCA_017442465.1 Anaerotignum sp.
CCGCCACATCCGCCTGCACCGCCAGCACCTGAATACCGTACAGTCTTTCCAGTTCTTCCTTCGCATCCAGTAATTTCTGCATATTTCTGCCGGTGATGACCAGATTTGCACCTTCTTTTGCATATGCTGTAGCGATACCATAACCAATGGAACCGCAGCTGCCATCTTTCAGCACTGCTCTGCCGCCGCCGGTAATGATCGCTGTTTTACCTTTCAAATGACCCATAAATTTGTCCTCCTTTTATACCAGTTCCGCCAGATATTCATCGATATAATGAGAAGCCATGGCACCGTCTGCCACCGCTGTCACTACCTGACGCAATACTTTTGTTCTGACATCCCCTACGGCAAATACACCGGGGAGATTTGTTCTTGTAGATTCATCCGCAATGATATACCCCGCCGCATCCAGTTCCACCTGGCCTTTCAGCAAGTCTGTCACAGGCTTCCTGCCGACGCTGATAAAAATACCATCGCAGGGAAGTTCGGATTCTTCTTCAGTTTTTACGTTTTTCAAGCGTACGCCTTTGAAGCCGTCTTCATAGACCAGCTCTGTTGCCACGCTATCCCATGCGAAATCCACATTTTCCGCCTGCATCAGGGGCTCATGATAAATCTTTGTCGCCCTTAATGTGTCTCTGCGGTGGATCACTGTCACCTTTTCACAGATGCGGGAAAGAAGCAGTGCATCCGCTGCTGCAGAGTTGCCGCCGCCAACGACCGCCACTTTTTTGCCTCTGAAAAACATACCGTCACAGGCTGCGCAGTAATTGACCCCTCTGCCCACCAGAGACTGTTCGTTTTCCAGCCCCAGTTCTCTGGGAGAAGCACCGGTAGAGATCACCACTGCTTTACCATAAAATGTACCTTCACTGGTTTCTACTTTTTTGATCTTTTCTTTCAGTTCCACAGAATATACTTCCGCCATTTCTGTCTTCGCGCCAAAACGCTCTGCCCCGGCCTGCATTTTTTCTGCCAGTTCAAAGCCGTCAACGCCTTCCTCAAAACCGGGATAGTTATCGATCTGGGAAGTCAGTGCCATCTGTCCGCCGGCAGAAAGTTTTTCCACCAGCAGCACATCCAGCCCTGCCCTTGCCGTATACAAAGCGGCGGTGTAGCCGCCAGGGCCACCGCCGATAATGATCACGTCATAAATATGTTCCATAAAAGCCCCTCCTTCTTACAGGTTCTTTTCGATGAATTCTTCGATTCTCGCCTTGGAATCGGGTGCAACGATGGAGTCTACCACTTCGCCGCCCTTATACAGGAGCAGTGCAGGAATGGCTTCGATCTTTTCCTTCTTCGCCGCTTCGGGCACTTCGTCTACATTGATCTTGCCTACTACCAGTTTGTCTTCATACTGCTCTGCGATCTTGTCGTATGCGGGAGCGATACGGCGGCAGTATACACACCAGGGTGCCCAGAATTCTACCAGTACGGGTTTTTCACTTTCGTTTACGCTTTTTTCATATAATTCCAGATTCATATTCAGTTCCTTCATAGTACCTCTCCTCTCAATGATTCTCTTTTATCTTTTCGTTCTTTGATACACTCTATTCTTAATGGTTGATTTTTGTTGTTTGCTTTTGTTTGATCTTATTATACCACACATCTAGTTTTTTTCTGTAACCGAATCACATTATTTGACAAAAAAAGAAAAATTCCTGTTCGCTTGTGGGGGCTACCTCTTTTTGATATACTGAAACCAGCGAATATATGACAGAGATCGACTACATATATAAAGGAGGAAACCGAAATGAAATATATCCTTTCCTTAGACCAGGGCACGACCAGTTCCCGTGCCATCCTTTTTAATGAAAACGGCGAAATGCTGAGCACCGCTCAGAAGGAATTCAAACAGTATTATCCCCATCCCGGCTGGGTAGAACACGACCCCATGGAAATCTGGGATACACAGCTGGATGTAGCCCGTCAGGCCATTGAAAAACTGGGCATCTCCGCAGATGATATTGCCGCTATCGGCATCACCAACCAGAGAGAGACCACCATCCTCTGGGATAAACGCAACGGCAAACCCGTCCATAACGCCATCGTATGGCAGTGCAGAAGAACCGCCCCCTACTGCGATTCCCTGAATGAAGCAGGCTGGACAGAAAAGATCAGAGAAAAAACAGGCCTTCTCATCGACGCTTATTTTTCCGCCACAAAGATCCGCTGGATTTTACAGAACGTTCCTGAAGCCAAGGAACTGGCTGACAGCGGCAACCTGCTCTTCGGCACCATCGATACATGGCTTATCTGGAACCTGACAGGCGGTCAGGTACACGCAACCGACTACTCCAACGCATCCAGAACGATGCTGTTCAATATCCACACACTGGAATGGGATAAGGAGATCCTCGATCTCTTGGAAATCCCTGCATCCATCCTGCCTGAAGTACGCCCCTCCAGCGGCATTTTCGGGAATACCCTGCCCCTGCTCTTCGGTGCAGCCATCCCTGTAGCAGGTGTGGCAGGCGACCAGCAGGCGGCTCTGTTCGGACAGGCCTGTTTCTCCCCCGGTGCAGCCAAAAACACTTACGGTACAGGCGGCTTCCTGCTGATGAACACAGGGGACGAACCCGTTTCCTCCAAAAACGGTCTGGTGACTACCATCGCATGGGGTCTGGACGGCAAGATCACCTATGCACTGGAAGGCTCTATTTTCGTGGCCGGTGCAGCGATCCAGTGGCTCCGTGATGAACTGAAACTGATCTCCTCCGCAGCAGAAACGGAAGGTCTCTGCAAAGAAGTAGAAGATACTTGCGGCGTATATATGGTTCCTGCCTTTGTTGGTCTGGGTGCTCCCTACTGGGATCCTTACGCAAGAGGCATCCTGACCGGCTTGACCAGAGGTGCCAACAGAAATCATATCGTTCGTGCAACCGTGGAATCCATGGCATATCAGACTTATGACGTGCTCCATGCTATGGAACAGGATGCCGGCATCCCTCTGGCAGAACTCAGAGTAGACGGCGGCGCAGCAGCCAATTCCTTCCTGCTGCAGTTCCAGTCCGACATCACAGGCGTTCCCGTTCTGCGCCCTTCCACACTGGAAACCACAGCACTGGGTGCAGCTTATCTGGCTGGTCTGGCAGTGGGTTACTGGGACAGCCTGACAGAAATCAGAAGAAACTGGCAGGTTTCCGCAGCCTTCAACCCCGAACTGACCCACGAAGCAGCGGAAGAAAAAATGAACGGTTGGCACCATGCCGTAAAACAGGCAAGACTGTGATATTTGCAACACCACATTTTGTTGTTTTATGATACATTTATAGGCAAGAGACACCACATCTTGTAACTCTGCCTGTAAAGGAGGAAATAGAATGTATGTAATCAAAAAAGACAATACCCATGAAGCATGGAATATACAGAAAGTCGTTGTAGCGGTGAATAAATCCGCCTACCGTGCCATGGTGAAATTTACCCAGGAGGAACTGGATTTCCTCTGCGAATATGTAGAAAGCAGTGCCCGTTCTCTGGGACAGGAAGGTATCCCCATCGCCCAGATGCATAACATCGTGGAAAGTGCACTGGAAAAGGTAAAACCTGAGGTTGCAAAAAGCTACCGCGATTACCGCAACTATAAACAGGACTTCGTAAAAATGCTGGACGAGGTTTACAAGAAGAGCCAGTCCATCATGTATATCGGCGACAAGGAAAACTCCAACTCCGACAGTGCCCTTGTTTCCACCAAACGTTCCTTAATTTACAATCAGCTGAACAAGGAACTGTATCAGAAATTTTTCATGACAACAGAAGAACTGCAGGCATGCAGAGACGGGTATATCTATATCCACGATATGTCCGCCAGAAGGGACACCATGAACTGTTGTCTGTTCAATGTAAAGGATGTACTGACAGGCGGCTTCGAGATGGGCAATCTGTGGTACAACGAACCCAAAACACTGGAAGTTGCCTTTGACGTCATCGGCGACATCGTTCTTTCCGCAGCCAGCCAGCAGTACGGCGGCTTTACCGTGCCTTCCGTAGACCTGCTGCTGGAACCCTTTGCAGAAAAGAGCTATGAAAAATACTATCGCAGATATATCGACCTGGGTCTGACTGCCAGAGTGGCAGACAGAGAAACCATGAAGGATATCCAGAAAGATTTCGATCAGGGTTTCCAGGGCTGGGAATATAAATTCAACACTGTTGCTTCCAGCCGCGGCGATTACCCCTTCATCACCATGACCTTCGGCACAGGCACAGGCAAATTCGCGAAACTGGCATCCATTTCCATGCTGAATGTACGCCGCAAAGGTCAGGGCAAGAAATCCTGCAAAAAACCCGTACTCTTCCCCAAACTGGTTTTCCTTTATGATGAAAACCTCCACGGTCCCGGCAAGGAATTGGAAGATGTATTCGAAGCAGGCATCCTGTGTTCTTCCAAGAGCATGTATCCCGACTGGCTTTCCCTGACAGGCGAAGGCTATGTGGCGGAAATGTATAAAAAATACGGTGCCATCATCAGCCCCATGGGCTGCAGAGCCTTCCTTTCGCCATGGTACGAAAGGGGTGGCATGGAACCTGCCGATGAAAACGACAAGCCCGTATTCGTGGGCCGTTTCAATATCGGTGCAGTCAGCCTGCATC
>JAFRZQ010000333.1 GCA_017442465.1 Anaerotignum sp.
ATATATCTGGCGTTTATCGCTCTGGGGCTGCCCGATTCCCTCTTGGGGAACGGCTGGCCGGTGATGCATATGGAATTTGGCGTGCCCCTTTCTTATGCGGGCATCGTTTCGACCATCATTGCCCTGGGGACCATCGTTGCCAGCCTGACCAGCGAGCGTATGACTCGCAGGCTGGGGGCGGGGAAGGTAACGGTATTAAGCATTGCTTTGACAGCCGTTGGGCTTCTGGCCTTCTGTTTCAGCAAGCATTTCTGGCAGCTGTGCTTCTGGGCCATCCCCTATGGACTGGGGGCAGGCGGCGTGGATGCAGCACTGAATAATTACATGGCGCTCCATTATAAAAGCCATCATATGAATTGGCTCCACAGCATGTGGGGGATCGGTGCTACCACAGGGCCGTTTATCATGGGCTGGGCACTGGCCAGCAGATTTTCCTGACACGGCGGCTATTTTACCATTGGTGTCATTCAGGTGGTCATCGTGATTCTGCTGTTCTTCAGTCTGCCTTTGTGGGACAGGGAACAGATCAACCGCAGGGTGGAACGGACGGAATACCTTTCTCTGAAAGAGGTCATGTCCATCAAAGGCTCCAAGGAGATCATGGCGTCCTGGTTCTGCTATTGCGGGATCGAGCAGACGGCAGGGCTCTGGGCAGCCAGTTATCTGGTGTTCAAGGGCGGCCTTCCGGAGGAGATGGCATCCCGGTTTGCCGGGCTCTTTTTCCTGGGCATTATGGTGGGCAGGCTGATCAGCGGCTTCCTGTCCTTTACATTCAATGATACACAGATGATCCGCATTGGCTGCACGGGGGTATTTATCGGGCTGATCGCCATTATGCTGCCCTTCGGCGGTTTGTTTACCATCATTGGGCTGGTGCTTCTGGGACTGGGCTGTGCGCCCATCTATCCTGCCATCGTTCATTCTATCCCCGGTTATTTCGGGAAGGAACGGTCTCAGGCAGTCATGGGGGTGCAGGTAGCCGGTGCCTATGTGGGGCTGTGCATCATGCCGCCTTTGTTTGGGGTCATTGCAAATAACATCAGTGTAGCCCTTCTGCCGCCGTATCTTCTGGTAATGGCGGTGGTCATGGCACTTAGCCATGAAGCCATGTGCAGAAAAGCGGGAACATTATAAAAAACAGGCATCCTTATCGGAAAGGATGCTTTTGTTTTGTACAAAAAAGAGGATTTTCAGGGGAAAAAGCGTATAAAATATAGTAATAGGAGAAATTTGCACGTTGCTGCAAAAAAGGAGGGAATGTTTATGGAATTACGTCTGTTTCAGGAGGAACTGGAAGAAAAAATGCTGGGGCAGTATGCTGCGAAAAGCGTGAATACAAAGGGAAGACAGAGAGATGAGGAAAAATGCGACCTGCGTACGGATTATCAGAGGGACAGAGACCGTATCATCCATTGCAAGTCCTTCCGCAGAATGAAGCATAAAACACAGGTATTTATCTCCCCGGAAGGAGATCATTATCGCACCCGTCTGACCCATACGCTGGAGGTTTCCCAGATTGCCAGAAGTATTGCAAGGGCACTGCGTCTGAATGAAGACCTGACAGAAGCCATTGCCCTGGGCCATGATCTGGGTCATACGCCTTTTGGACATGCAGGGGAACGGAAACTGGATGCCCTCTGCAAGGACTTCGGTGGTTTTGCCCATAATGAGCAGAGCCTGCGTGTGGTAGAAAGACTGGAAAAGGACGGCAGAGGCCTGAACCTGACATGGGAAGTCAGAGACGGCATCCTGAACCACCGCACCAGCGGCAGTCCTGCCACACTGGAAGGGAAGATCGTACAGCTCTCTGATAAGATCGCCTATACGAATCACGATATCGACGATGCCATCCGTGCAGGGATGCTTCGTCCCAGAGATATCCCCAGAGATGTGGTGGCACTGATCGGCACTACATCCTCCAGCCGTATCAATGCCATGATTAGAGATACCATCCAGAACAGCATGGATATCAATGATATCAAAATGAGCCCGGATATGAAGGCGGCTCTGGGCAACCTGCGTTCCTTTATGTTCCGACAGGTCTATGCCAGCGATATCGCCCTGGAAGAACATAAAAAAGCGGAAAAGATCGTGGGCGATCTCTTTGATTACTACATGGAATACCCTGAGGAAATGTCCTCTGAATTCCAGATCCTGCTGAACGAAGGTGACCCTGTGCGTCAGGTGGTCTGCGATTATATCGCCTGCATGACAGACCGCTTTGCCGTGGCGAAATATAACGAGCTGTTCATTCCCCGTGAGTGGACAAAATTATAAAATATATGCTTGATTTTTGAAAAAGTCAAGGGATTTTTGGGATTTTTTTGGGCATACTAACAAAATGTATACAACCGGGAAGGATTTTTCATAAAAATGTCGA
>JAFRZQ010000334.1 GCA_017442465.1 Anaerotignum sp.
GTCCTTCACAGACGCTTACCAATAAGGAGTACCATATGCTGCGAGACAGTGCCCTGAAAATCATCCGTGCCCTGAAGATCGAAGGCGGATGTAATGTGCAGTTTGCATTAGATCCAGCATCCTTCCGGTATTATCTGATTGAGGTCAATCCGCGGGTATCCCGTTCGTCTGCACTGGCGTCCAAAGCCAGTGGCTATCCCATTGCCCGTGTTTCTGCAAAAATCGGTGTGGGCATGACGCTGGATGAGATCCGAATCGCCAATACACCTGCTTCTTTTGAACCGGCACTGGATTATGTGGTAACAAAAATGCCTCGTTTCCCCTTTGATAAGTTTACCGATGCAAATAATGCTTTAAGCACCCAGATGAAAGCTACCGGAGAGGTGATGAGCATTGGCAGAACCTTTGAAGAAAGTTTGCTGAAAGCCATTCGTTCTCTGGAAATCGGTTTATATCATCTATATAACAGCAAATTCGATAAAATGACAGAGGAAGAACTGCTGGATTATATCCAAATTGGCACTGATGATCGCATTTATGCCATTGCACAGCTGCTGCGTTTGGGCTGTGATGTGGAAATGATCTATAATGCCACTGCCATTGATCGGTTTTTCCTGAGAAAATTAAAGAATATTGTAGAAAAGGAAAAAGAAATCAGAGAAAACTGCGGAAATATTGAAATGCTGAAAGAAGCAAAGAAAATGGGGTTCGCAGATAAAACGATCGCAGAACTTTGGGCTAGAGAAGAAATCGAGATCTATCATTTGCGGAAACAGCAAAATATTTTCCCTGTTTATAAAATGATCGATACCTGTGCTTCTGAATTTGATAGCTATATCCCTTATTTTTATTCTACCTACGAAGAAGAAAACGAATCGATCATTTCAGAAAAGAAAAAGATCATCGTTCTTGGCTCCGGCCCTATCCGTATCGGGCAGGGGGTGGAGTTTGATTATTCCACTGTTCATGCGGTGCAGACCATTCAGGAAGCAGGCTACGAAGCGATCATCATCAATAATAATCCGGAAACAGTTTCCACAGATTATACCTGTTCCGATAAGCTGTATTTTGAACCGCTCTGTGTAGAGGATGTCATGCATATTATTGAACTGGAACAACCGGAAGGCGTTATTGCTACATTAGGCGGACAGACTGCTGTCAATCTGGCTGAGCCTCTTTGCCAGAGAGGTGTCAGGATCATTGGCACAGACTGCGATGCAATTGAACGAGCAGAGAACAGAGATGTTTTTGAAAAGTTACTTTCTGAACTGCGTATTCCTCAGCCAAAAGGACGGGCAGTGACCAGTATCGAAGATGGTATCCGGGCTGCGGAGGAGATTGGTTATCCCGTTCTGGTACGCCCCAGTTTTGTTCTGGGTGGCAGAGCCATGCGTATCGTTTCCAAAGAGGCGGATTTATGCCATTATCTTGAGACTGCAGTGGCCATCGATGCGGACAAGCCCGTGCTGGTGGATAAATACATTCAGGGAAAGGAAGTGGAAGTGGACGCCATCTGTGACGGGGAACGGGTTTTCATTCCCGGTATTATGGAACTGGTAGAACGGACTGGCATTCATTCCGGTGACTCCATCAGTGTTTATCCGCCTTTCAGTATTTCTGAAAAAGTGAAAGAAAAACTCATTGATTATACAAAAAGAATGGGCATGGGAATCGGTATCGTTGGCTTGTTTAATATTCAGTTTATTGTGGATAAGGAAGAGAATGTATATATTATTGAGGTAAATCCCCGTTCTTCCAGAACGGTACCTTTCCTTTCCAAGGCAACAGGATACCCCCTTGCAGATATGGCTACCAATGTGATCCTTGGGAAAAGCCTTGCAGAGCAGGGATTTTTCAAAACTTATGGCGAGGAAAAGAAACGCTATTATATAAAAGCTCCTGCATTTTCCTTCTCCAAACTGAAAGGGATGGACGCATATCTTTCTCCTGAAATGAAATCTACGGGGGAAGCGATTGGTTATGATAATAAACTGCATCGTGCTATGTATAAGGCGATGGTGGCGTCGGGGATTAAGGTGCAAAACTATGGCACGGTATTGGTTACACTGGCGGATGAGGATAAGGAAGAAGCATTACCGCTGATTCGTCGTTTTTATGATATGGGCTTCAATATAGAGGCTACCATTGGTACGGCGAATTTTCTGAAAGCAAATGGTATTCGTACCAGAATGCGCGGAAAACTGAGTGAAGGCAGTAAAGATGTGCTGGAATCTATTCGTGCAGGTTATGTCAGCTATGTGATCAATACCAGAGCGATCCTTTCTGGTATTCATAATGAGGATGGCGCAGCGATTCGCCGCTGTGCCAGTGAAAACAATGTGACGATGTTCACATCACTGGATACGGTTCGGGTTTTGCTGGATGTTCTGGAAGAACGTACAATGAAGATCAGCCTGATCAATGACTGAAGGAAGAAGGTGGAAGAATGTTTGATGCGGAAAAAGTAAAAGACCAATGTGTTGTATGGATCAGAAGGTTTTTTGAAGAAAATGGGATAAACTGCAACGCTGTTGTCGGCATTTCCGGTGGAAAAGACAGCTCTGTTACAGCTGCCCTTTGTGTGGAAGCATTGGGGAAAGAGAGAGTGATCGGCGTGCTGATGCCTTGTGGAGAACAAAAGGATATTGATATGGCATATCTCCTTGTACGTCATTTGGGTATTAAGCATTATGAAATCAATATCAAAGCAGCCGTGGATGGGATTCTGGGAGAATTGCATGGATTTGAACCCTCTGTACAGAGCAGAACAAATCTTCCTGCCCGTATCCGTATGGCAACACTTTATGCGGTTTCTCAGAGCATGAATGGCAGAGTGGCAAATACCTGCAATCTTTCAGAGGATTGGGTGGGTTACTCCACAAGATATGGCGACGCGGCAGGAGATTTTAGCCCTCTGTGTAATTTGACAGTAACAGAAGTGAAAAAAATCGGGAAGGTACTGGGTTTGCCAGAGACTCTGACCAATAAAGTTCCCATTGATGGGCTGAGTGGAAAAACAGATGAGGAAAACCTCGGGTTTACTTATGATGAACTGGATCGTTATATTCGTACAGGCAAAATTGAAGATCAGGAAAAGAAAGCAAAGATCGACTGGCTTCATGAAAAGAATCTGTTCAAACTGAAGCTGATGCCGGGCTTTTCCTATACAGAAGAATAAATTTAGAAAATACAAAAGAAAAGGATGATTTTATGAAAGTGCAAGTAAGAAAAACAAAGAATCCTAAAACAAAGCCGGATCCTTCAAAAGTACCTTTTGGGGTAGCTTTTACAGACCATATGTTTCTGATGGAATATGATGATGAAAAAGGATGGCATGATGCCCGTATTGTTCCGTTTGACAACATTGCATTATCACCGGCGGCAGTGGTTTTCCATTATGGTGCGGAAGTATTTGAAGGACTGAAGGCTTATCGTACACCGGACGGGCAGGTGCAGATGTTCCGACCGGATGCAAACATTTCCCGTATGAATGATTCGGCGGAAAGACTCTGTTTGCCCCGATTGAATGAGGAAATGGTCATGACTGCTCTGAAACTCTTTCTTTCTGTAGAAAAAGAATGGGTTCCCGATCAGTATGGTACCTCTTTATATATAAGACCTGTTCTGTTTGCTACGGATGAGGATCTTTCTTTGCATGGAATCCACCATGCCACATTTATGATCAGTGCCTGTGTAGTAGGCAGCTATTATAAAAACGGACTGCAGCCTGTGGAGCTGCTGATTGAAAAAGATGATGTGCGTGCGGTTCGCGGAGGTACTGGCTATGCGAAGTGCGGAGGCAATTATGCGGCAGCAGCGAGGGCCGGAGAAAAAGCCGAAGCCAAGGGGTATTCCCAGGTGCTTTGGGTAGATGGTGTAGAAAGAAAGTATGTAGAAGAAGGCGGCGGAATGAATGTGATGTTTGTGTGGAATGGAAAACTGGTCACTCCGGAATTGAACGGTTCGATTCTGCCTGGCGTAACAAGACGATCGATTCTTGCTATGGCAAAAGACTGGGGAATGAGAGTTGAAGAACGGAAAATTGCTGTAGATGAACTTCTGGAAGCGTGCAAAAATGGAGAAGTGCAGGAGGCATTTATGTGTGGGACTGCAGCTGTAGTTACCCCCATCGGTGGTTTTGCATGGGGGAAAGAGAATGTTGTGGTCAATCATAATAAAATTGGTGAAATGACACGAAAAATTTATGATGTTCTGACAGGAATTCAGTGGGGGATGAGGGAGGATCCTTATGGCTGGACTGTTAAGATAGA
>JAFRZQ010000335.1 GCA_017442465.1 Anaerotignum sp.
CTCCATAAAGAAAATGGCACCCTGAAAGTGATTACAGAACGAACCCTGAGCCTGCTGCGGCAGTATCCATGGAAAGGGAATATCCGGGAACTGTTTAATGTGGTGGAAAAGATGTATTTCGTTTCTGATGATGATACCATCGATATGGACGATATTCCGGCCAACATTCTGAATTCTGTGGTGACAGATCAGATGGTCTTTGAAAAAGAACGCGGATTGGATACCATGATCGAGGAACTGGAATGGAAAACTGTGCAGCTGGTTCTGGAAGAAGTAGGGGGCAATCTTTCCAAAACAGCAGAGATCCTGAAAATTTCCCGACCGAGACTATACCGCATTTTGGAAAGAAAAAAAGAAGTGTAACGAAATAATACAGCGCAACGAAATGATACAGTGCAAATGACGTAAATACTATTCTGTTGTAACGAAATGATACAAAGCGGAAAAATATGAAATATGAAAAAGTCCGATTTTTCGGGCTTTTTTCTTTTTTGAAAAAGTTGGCACGCTTTTTGCTTTATATATTCTATGATTCAAAAATTATTTTTCAAAGGGAGGAATCATCATGAAAAGATTTGAAGGCAAAGTTGTATTGATCACAGGCGCTATCGGCGGTCTGGGTATGGCGCAGGCAAAGGTGTTTGCGGAAGAAGGCGCATCTCTGGCACTGAATTATATCGATGTGGGCACATTCAAAGAAGATGCGGCGAAATTCATCGCAGAACTGGAAGCATCCTTCGGCGGCACCCATAAGGCATACGCGGCAGAGATCACAAAGGAAGAGGAAGTGGAAAACATGATGGCAGCCATCGTTGCAGATTTCTGCCATCTGGATGTACTGGTCAATAATGCCGGCGTTTCCATCAACGCTTCCAGCTGGAAATACAGCGCAGAGGCATGGGATAAGGTGCTGAACGTAAACCTGACAGGTGCATTCTACTGTGCGAAACACGCACTGGTACATATGAGAGAAAAGAAATACGGCAGGATCGTTAACATTTCCTCCGTTGTAGGGGTGACAGGTGCCAGAGGTACAGTGGCATATGGTGCTACAAAGGCGGCACTGATCGGTATGATGAAGACCATGGCAAGAGAAGTATGCCAGAAGGGCATCACAGTAAACTGCGTGGCTCCCGGTTATATCAATGCAGGTATCATGAGCAATGTACCTCAGGAATACAGAGATAACGACGTTATTCCTTCCATCCCCATGGGTCGTCTGGGCGAAGCGAAGGATATCGCCAAAGCAGTGGCATTCCTGGCTTCCGATGACGCGGAATATATCACAGGGGAAGTTCTTAGAGTAGACGGCGGCTTCGCGATGTAAGAAGGAGGGCGTGGATATGTCAAAGATCATCAGCAGTTATGAAGCTGCAAAACTGGTAAAAGACGGAGATACCCTTGCCATGAGTGCTTTTGCAGGCGGCACGGGCTTCCCCGAAGAGATCTGCATGAATATTGAAAAGGTATTTCAGGAAAGTGGCCACCCCAGAGACCTGACGCTGATGTTTGCCTCCGGTAACGGCGACAGCGGCAAGAGTAATTTCGGCCTGGATCATTTTGCTTATCCTGAAATGGTAAAACTCATTATCGGCGGTCACATTGGTCTGGCAAAAAAACTGAGCGGTCTGGTCAATGAAAATAAAATCGCGGCCTATAACCTGCCTCAGGGCGTAGTGACTCACCTGTTCCGTGCCATTGGCGGCGGCAGAATGGGTGTATTTACCCATGTAGGGCTGGGCACTTTCGCAGATCCCCGTGTGGAAGGCGGCAAAATGAACGCTGCAGCGAAAGAGGATATCGTGGAATATCATAATATCGGCGGTGTGGAACAGCTGCTGTACAAGGCAAGACCTATTCATGTGGGTTTGATCCGCGGCACGACAGCCGATGAATTTGGGAATATCACCATCGAAAAAGAAGCAGTCATCACAGAAATGCTGCAGGTGGCCCAGGCGGCGAAAAACAGCGGCGGCATCGTGATCGCTCAGGTGGAACGCATTGCGAAACGCGGCAGCTTGAATCCTATGCGCGTTATGGTGCCCGGTATTATGGTGGATTATATCGTAGTCGCTGACAAGGAAAATCATAAAATGAATGTTCTGACAGAATATAATCCTGCTTACTCCGGCGAAATGAGAGTGC
>JAFRZQ010000336.1 GCA_017442465.1 Anaerotignum sp.
ATGACCCTTATGAGATAAACGAGGTATGGGTGGAAAAATACCCTGATTTTGCTGGTGTTTGCTGCAGAATGGTAACATTTACATTGTTACGGGATGATATCCTGGTAAACAACACGGATTTTCAAAAACCAGATATGTGGCCATTGGCTTTTGATAGTAATTCGTTTGAAATGATGCCCACGAAATATATGACAGATGAAAATTTAGAAGCATATGAAAACTTTTATGCACCAATACCTACAAGCGCATCAACTGATAAAGAGGTTCAAAAAAAGGTTTTGGAGCAAGCTCTTGAGGAGAGAGGAATTCAATTTAAAAATTCCAAATTAAAGTTTATAGGTCTGGTTGTGCACAATACTGTAGATGAATCTAATCCATTTCTATTTCTAGATCATGCAGGAGTGATATACGAAAAAAATGGTTCTGTATATCTTTTGGAAAAATTAGCGTTCCAAGAACCATATCAATGGATAGAATTCCCATCCGAAGAAGAGATAATTAAATATTTTGAAGCTAAATATAATTTAGATACCACTGGCAAAATGGCGGAACCTATATATATGATCAATGATAAGCTGTTTTAATACAGTTTGATGTCGTTTAAATCTTAAAATCTTATTTGTAGGGGAATGAAAATTTCAGTTTAACAGAGCGACAAATAAGAATTTGTAAGAATTAACAGGCTTTGAAGCCTGCAGTATACTTTGTATCAGGGAGATCATATCGGAAAAGAGGTGACTGAATGTTCCAGGCAAAAAACATTAACCTGTATTTGAATAAAGATAACCGATTACTGATAGAGGATTTTTCCTTTTCTTTGGGCGAAGGGGATAAGGCGGTCATCATTGGCGAAGAAGGCAACGGGAAATCCACCCTGTTAAAATATCTGTATGAGGAAGAACTGGTTGCAGGCTATGCGCAGGCAACGGGTCAGGTCATCCGAAAAGGCTTATTCGGGTATCTTCCCCAGTTTATGCCGGAAGCGGAACAGGAATTAACTATTTCCGAATACTTTGCGGAGATAGATATCTATGAGAATTACGATATGGTGGATTCTTTGGGGTTAGATTATGATTTCTTATTGTCTCAGCAGAGCATTCGCACCCTTTCCGGCGGGGAAAAGGTGAAAATCCAGCTTTTGAAATTGCTTTGTCAGAAGCCTGATGCCCTTTTCATGGATGAACCGACCAATGATCTGGATATTGAGACCCTGACCTTTCTGGAAGAATTCATCAGAAAGTGTTCTATCCCGATTTTATTCATTTCTCATGATGAAGTGCTGATTTCCAATACAGCAAATGTGATCATTCATATAGAACAGCTGATTCGCAAGACAAAGAGTGTGATCACTGTTTCTCGTCTGTCTTATGAGGCATATCTGAAAGCCAGAAACCTGCAGTTTGATAAGCAGACGCAGGTGGCTTTGAAAGAGAGAAGCGAGTATAAGAAAAAGAAAGAACGACTGCAGCAGCTTTATGAAAAGGCACGCCATAATAAAAGCTGGAAGAATCCGGACGGGATCCCTTCCTCTGACGGCGGTGCCAAAAAGAGTATGCAGACCATCGTTTCCAAAGGGAAGCGGTTTGAACGGGAAAAGGAAAACTTTACGGATATCCCCAATCGGGAAGAGGGCATCGTAACGCGGTTTGACGCAGATATTTATATTCCGCCTCAGAAGCGGATTCTGGATTTTTCCCTGTCAGAACTGAAAGTGGATGGGAAACTGCTGGCGAAGGATATCCATTTATCGGTCATTGGTAATCAGCATATCTGTATCATCGGGAAAAATGGCGCAGGAAAATCCACTTTGCTGAAAGAGATCTGGAATGTGCTGAAAGAGCGAAAGGACATCGTTGCCAGTTATATGCCCCAGGACTATCGGGATATCATCGACTATAGCCTGACACCGACGGAATTTCTGCAGTCCAGTTATGATAAGGAAAAATATACGCTAGCATTGACCCATATGGGGACCATGAAATTTACCAGAGATGAAATGAAACACACCATTGGGGAATTGAGCGGTGGTCAGCGTGCAAAAATCATCTTTCTGAATATGGTGCTTCAGAAGGCAAATGTGCTGATCCTGGACGAGCCCACAAGAAATTTCTCGCCCCTTTCTGCCCCTGTCATCCGACAGGCACTTATGGATTTTCAGGGGACGATCATCAGCATTTCTCACGACAGAAAATATCTGGATGAAGTGGCAGATCTGGTTTATGTGCTTTCGGAAGATGGACTGAAACTTTTACAGTAGTTTTATATAGGAGGTTTTGTTATGAAAAAGATTGTTGCGATCAATGGCAGTCCTCGTGCCATGTGGAATACAGGCACTTTGGTTCGTGAAGCGGCAAAGGGCGCAGAATCTGAAGGCGCAGAAGTAAAAGTGATCGACCTTTATCAGTTAGAGAAATTTACAGGCTGTATCTCCTGTTTTGGCTGTAAACTGCCTGAGCATAAGGGCGTTTGCGTTTGTCAGGATGGCCTTTCCCCTGTTCTGGAAGAAATCCGTCAGGCGGATGGTCTGATCATCGGCACACCCAATTATCTGGGGGATGTCAGCGCTGGTGTCAGAGCATTGTATGAACGCCTGATTTTCCAGTCCCTCAGCTATAAACAGGACCCCATGTGTTATAATGAGCATTTCATCCCCGTTCTGTTTATCATGACAAGCAATGCCCCTGAGGAGTTCTATACACCGGAAGGCTATGGCAAAGTGATCGAAAACTATAAGGGGTCTTTCAGTGCATTCGTCGGTCCTACAAAAGTGATGATAAGCGGCGATACATTGCAGGTAGACAATTACGATAAATATAACTGGACATATTTTGATCCCGAGGCGAAAAAGAAACACCATGACACCGTGTTCTCTGACGAAAAGAAAAAAGCCTTTTCTTTGGGTGCAGAAATGGTGAAAAATCCTTGGTAATAATCGAAAAATTTGAATTTGACGGGGGATATTTTGAATGGGCTTTATTGTTTTCTGTGTTATTATAGCTGCAATTATTCAGCTTGTGATACTCAATTACGCAGTAGGGAAATATCAGATTTGGAGATACTTGTCTCTCTTGTTAATAGAGGTATTCCCATTAGGGGGAGCGTGTTATACCTACATAGCAAAACCTTCCGTTCCATATTTGGGATGGGAGTTTGAAGCGATATTGTATCTTTGGGTTGCCGGAGGAGTTCTAACCGGATATATTATCGCATGGGGAATATATGGCATCCTGAATTCGGGCAATAAGGAGAAATAATAAATAAGAATTTGGAGGTGAGTTTCTATGCAGGGTATAATTGCAAAGTTAACAGCAAAAGATGACAAATATGCTTGTGCCATTGCTGATAAAATCATTTCCGAAAGTCAAGATACCGATGAATGGTATAAATACTTTGATGCCTTTGCGTCATTGCTGAACCATCCAAAGTCGTTGGTAAGGAACCGAGTGTTGTATATTCTTGCCGCAAATGCACAGTGGGATGAT
The DNA here is from genome assembly GCA_017442465.1 of Anaerotignum sp. Classification (GTDB taxonomy): domain Bacteria; phylum Bacillota; class Clostridia; order Lachnospirales; family Anaerotignaceae; genus Anaerotignum_A. The sequence continues at coordinate 3,483 of JAFRZQ010000336.1, forward strand.
GAAAATCGTTTCGATGCAATTCTCGAAGATTATCTGGCTCATATTACGGATGAAAAACCGATTACTGCCAGACAATGCATTAAGGCTCTTGCGCAAGTAGGTATGGCAAAACCACAATACATTCCAAGGATACTGTCCTGTTTTCATGGCGCTGATTTATCGAAAT
>JAFRZQ010000337.1 GCA_017442465.1 Anaerotignum sp.
CTTCATTCAGCTGATTGCGTTCTCCCAGGAAATTCATCACACGGATGGCAGTTGCCTTGGCAGGGTCCACCAGCTTGATAGCATCGCCCACAGTAGTACCGATGCAGCGTTTCAAAAGCGGATAATGGGTGCATCCCAGCACCAAAGAGTCGATCCCCTTTTCCACCAGTTCATCCAGATAGCGTTTTGCCGCCTGTCTGGAGACCTCATTATCTGTCCAGCCTTCCTCTGCCAGAGGAACGAACAGGGGGCAGGCCTTGGTGAATACCTGCATTTCAGCATCCTGTTCACAGATCATTTTTTCGTAAGCACCGGAACGAACCGTACCAGGGGTACCGATCACACCGATCTTTTTATTCTTTGTAGAGCGCAGGGCTTCTTCCACCCCGGGCACAACTACACCAAAGATAGGCACATCAAAAGTATCGCGCAGGGCATCCATACTGTTGGAAGATGCAGTGTTGCAGGCTACGATAATAGCCTTTACCCCCTTACTCAGCAGGAAGCGTACATTCTGCTTGGAATATTTTGTTACGGCTTCCTTGGACTTTGTACCATAGGGCACGCGGGCCGTGTCGCCAAAATATACGATATTTTCATGGGGCATAACCTTCATGATCTGCTTTACCACAGTCAGACCGCCAACCCCGGAATCAAATACACCAATTGGTCTTGTATCCATAAAACTTCTCCTTACCCTCTGATGCCCGTATCTCTGGTCAGTGCCAGCTCGATGAAACGATCCATCAGTTCTTTATTACTCATGCCTGCCGCTTCCCACAGCATAGGGTACATGCTGATGGGCGTAAAACCAGGCATGGTATTCAGCTCATTAAAGAGTACTTTTCCTGTTTTTCTATCCACAAAGAAATCCACCCTTGCCAGCCCGCTGCCGTCTACAGCACGGAAAATCTTTTTGGCAATGCGGCGCATCTCTTCTGTTTTTTCCTCTTCGATCTCCGCAGGGATCATCGTGCGGGATGCACTGTTGTTATATTTTGCATCGTAGTCATAAAATTCTGCGGCGGAAAGGACTTCCCCCATGCCGCTGACCATGATCTCCTCATTGCCCAGCACGGCACACTCAAATTCTCTGGCATCGATAGCTTCTTCAATGATGACTTTTCTGTCATAGCCTGCCGCATGATCCAGCGCTGCGGAAAGCTGCTCTCTGTTCTTCGCTTTGGAAATACCTACGGAAGAACCCGCATTGGAAGGCTTTACGAAGCAGGGATACCCCAGTTTCCTTTCCACCTGATCCATGATCCTCTCTCTTTTTTCCGTCAGGTCATATTTATAGACCCAAAGATATTTCGCCTGAGGGATCCGCACAGACTTTGCGATCAGTTTGGTAAACACCTTATCCATGGAAACGGCAGAGGCCAGTACGCCGCAGCCCACATAAGGGATCTGTGCCATTTCCAGAAGCCCCTGGATGGTGCCGTCTTCCCCCCAGGCGCCATGGAGCACAGGAATGACCACATCCACAGGAATTTCCTTTACGGAATCATTCACGATTTTCAGAAAAGCTTTTTTTGTCGCATCGGGAGAAAGGGAAACGGGCACACCGTATTTTTCCCATTCGCCTGTTTTCACATGCTCCACCGGGCCATTGTAGATCAGCCACTGTCCTTTTTTGGTAATACCCACAGGAAGAACCTGATATTTTTCTTTATCCAGTGCATTTAGCATCAGCACTGCAGATGTTCTGGAAACTTCATGTTCTGAGGACTGTCCTCCGAAGATCACTGCAACTGTTTTTCTGCTGTTCATAGCATCCTTCCTCTCAAGGGCGTTTTCACCAATTCTTTTCTATTATATGCACTTCGCACCCCAATGACAACAAAAAATTGCGAAAACCCCACGAATTTCAATATCTTAAGCATTTTTTCAATAGAAAAAGACCCCGAATGGAGCCTTTTATCGTAATAGGAATATGTAATTTCAAATCATTTTATGCTCTCAGATACTATCAATGGCCTTTGATCAGATGAGAGATGGATTTATACAGGAAGAATGTGATGACACAGTTGATACCCGCCTTCAGTGCATTAAAAGGAATGATGGCAGGGATCATCATGCTCATTACCACTTCCAGGGGTGCACCCATGAACAGAGGGGTAAAGATCATATTCATAACGATCATTGCCAGTGTCTGTACGACAGCACCGCAGATCAGGGCGATAATCGCTGTTTTCTTTGTTTTGTTTCTTTTATAGATCGTACCGGCAACCAGTACGCAGAAGCCTGTTGCAAAGATATGCATGATGATACCGATGATGCCGCTCTGGGCAGATACGGTCATGCCCTGAATAAAGGAAACCACCACTGTCAGGATCAGACCTGCTGCGGGGCCGTAGGCAAAGGCACAGATCAGAATAGGGATATCTGCGGGATCATATTCCAGAAATGCTGCTGCGGGGATCAGCGGGAAATGAATCGCAGAAACCAGAACGATGGAAATTGCACCCAGCATCGCCATGGATACCAGCTGTCTTGTTGAAATTTTTTTGTTGTCACTTGCCATTTTGAATTACCTCCATTTTTTGTTTAGGATACTCTTCGGCTTTTTCTGCAAAAGAAAAAGTCCGAATATCTTCAGGCTAAACAAGCAAAAAAGGTGTACCGCTCCGCACGAAAAAACCGCACGCCAAGCGTACCAAACTTACCTTCTCTTCTCCCATCCAGACTATACTGTCGGTACCGGAATCACACCGGTTCCTGCGCCGAAGCGCTCGCGGACTTTACCGCCGGTCGGGAATTTCACCACGCCCTGAAGAAATGTTTTTATATATTTACAACTTGATTATAACACTCGAAAAAATTTTGTCAACTACAATTTCACAGATTTCCACTAGGAATTTATCGAATCATTTCCTATTGATACGATTTGTAAACCATTTTACCAAAAATGTCATCGCCCACAGCACCACAAGAAAGCCGATCACATAAGGTGTTGCTGTTGGATCCGATTCGTTGATACGGTTCAGACGTCCCACAGTTCTGAAAATACTGAATAATAATACTTCGCCCATCCTTCTTCCCCCTTACCGGTTCTTGAAAAGCAGATTCATGGTCTTATCTCCCCGTCAGAAGAAGCCGCAAAAAGCCCAGCACCAAACCAATCACAAGAGCCGCGCCATAGGGGAGCAGTTCCTTCCCCAGACGCTTCCCGTCGATCATTTTCTTTTCTCTGTCTTTTTCAAAAGAGGTATACATCCACCCGGGCCCCAGATGCCTCATCACAATAACGATGCCGATCAGCCCCGCAAGCATCAGAAGCATCAGCACATCACCCGCACCGCCAAAGCCCATGCCGGAACCAACGATAAAACCGATGGTCAGGAGAGACACTATAATGCGCCATTCATATCTGGGTCTTGTATAATTTGGCGCGCCAAAAGGGACCTCCCCGTCAGGCACCCTTGCAGAGCGAGGAGTATCCAGATAGGTATCTTCATAAGGAGGACGTTCCGCGATCTCTTCTTTTGCAGGGGGTTCGCCATAGCGTTCCCGCAGACGTTCCTGTTCCTCCTTCTCTTCCATCATCTGTTTCTGTTCTTTATGGAGCAGATAGGCTCTGGGAATAAACAGGATAAAAAACAGTGCCACCAGCCACCAGCACTCTTTCAGAAAGGCACCAATTTCCGCCCACGAAAGAGAAGTTTTTCCATAATACCATCTAGCCAGCATATAACGCATCTTTCCGCCCCCTTTTTCCGTATTTTCTGCCATTATTATATAAGAAAACCCCTTCGCAGGCAACGAAGGGGCTCGAATCTTAAGAAAGTTTTAGATGTTTTTCATGGTAAGGGAAATCCGTTTTTTCTGCAGGTCTACGGAAAGCACCTTCACCTGCACCACATCCCCCAGCTTCACCGCTTCCAGAGGATGTTTGATGAAACGATCACATATCTGGGAGATATGCACCAGACCATCCTGATGCACACCGATATCCACGAACACACCAAAATCGATGACATTTCTGACTGTACCCGTCAGCACCATGCCTTCTTTCAGGTCCTCCATGGAAAGGACGTCGCTGCGAAGCACCGATGCAGGCGGACCAGCTTGCCGGCAGCGCCGGTATCCAGCTTCGCCAGCAGCAGGTGGGCGTCGTAGGAGGTGATGTTGCCGTCGCCGCTGAGATCGGCCTCACCACTCAGCTCGGACACATTGCCGACC
>JAFRZQ010000338.1 GCA_017442465.1 Anaerotignum sp.
GCTTTCTTCGCATCCTTGCTGCCAAGGACTTTCAGACCCGCTGTGCCAAACAGTACACCGCCAACAAAAACAGCAACTTTATCAACTTTAATATTTGCCAGACAATCTAAACATTTTGCCAACATATGTATACCCTCCTTAAGTATGTTTATAGCCAGTCAGCATCGTCATAAAGAAACAGAACACACATAACCATGCCCATGTTTTATGATTTTTCATGCTCGTTCCCTCCCGCCTTTGTTCTATACTTGTATAAAAAGCAAAAAACATTTATTGTTCTTTATTGATTTTATCTTATCAACCATTCATCAAATTAGTCAAATCTAACAGTTCTTAATGATATATTTTATCAGTTATGCTAAAACCGGATTTTTTTGTTCAACAGAAATGATTCTTTTGCCCTTCAGGTAGCCGCAGGCTTCCATGCCTTTCTGCATCACTTCATTCCATTCTTCGGCATTCAGATGTATTTCTTCTCCGTTTTCCAGCAGCACCAAAACTCCGCTTTCGTTATTTCCCATATCAGAAAACTGATACGCATTTCTTCGATGGATCGCACCGATTTCCTCCAGCATATTCAAAGTACGATAAACCGTCGCTGAACCAATGTTTCTGTTCCCTTTGGATGCCCGATATATGATCTCCTTGACGCTGCCATATTCATTCTCCAGAATAATGTCGATCACTACAATTCGCTGTTTTGTTACACGGTAACCCTGCTCTTTCAGCTTCTGCAGGATATGCTCCCGCTGCATCTGAATCCGGAATTTTTCTAATTCTGCAAATTCCTCTTTTTTCATTATCTTCTGCATAACATAATCTCCAATTCCATCACCAACCGCAGTTAGTTTTAACTAATCTCACCAAGTTAGTATAACCTAACGACTGTTAGCCGTCAATAACCAAACCATTTTTCTACATAAAAAAGAGATGGTTAAAACCATCCCATCTCTTTTTTATGTAGAATGTAATATAAATTCAGTTTCTTACCCTTTGGCTCTTTTAGTTAGCCACGACTAACTCTGTATTTATAATATAGCATTTCTTTCCTTCTCTGTCAACATTTCACTCTATTTATTTCTGATAATTTTTATCATATTTAATTGGTAGGTTTTTATTGACAGCAGTGCTCCTACATGATATGATTTCAGCACAAGTTAGTCTTAACTAACTTTCATCAAGAAAGGAGCATGACAATGTCTGATTTTGAAAAAGATTTATTAACCTTCGCATCTCCTGCTCTGTTAGGCAGAAAACAGGCAAACCTGTTCTCCTTTTCCATGACCTGTCTGACAGATTATCGTAAAGAGATCGATAAATATCAAAAAGAACTGGCTCCCTTGGGCATTTCAGTAGAATATCTGTATTGCCGTTATGACCGCGTATACCTTCTGGTATACCGTAAAGACATGATGCTGCAATATCTCAACCAGCCTGCTGTAAAGGACTTCCTGATCGGCGAAGGCTATCCGGAAACCATCGGTGAAGAGGATTCTCTTTACCAGTCCCTCTGCATTCTGCGCAAGCATATCCTGCAGGATGAAGATTTTCCTCATGAAGTTGGATTCTTCTTCGGTTATCCCCCGGAAGATGTTTTCGCCTTCATCCGCGAAAAAGGACGCAATTACAAACTGGTTGGCGACTGGAAGGTATACGGCGATGGTAAGGCCGCCCTGCGTACCTTCCGCAGCTATGCCAGATGCAGAAAAAGACTGATGGAACAGGCGTCAAACGGCGCTCCCATCTCCTCTTTGTTGAATCTCAGAACTGCTTCTGCAGTCTGATTCAAATATAGTATTTTCAAAATACTCCTCATAATTTAACTCCTCTATATGAATCCCTCTAAACACTCTCTTAATGAAAAAGCGAACCTCTAACGCAAGGTTCGTTTTTTCATGTTTTTATTTTATCCTCGTAATAGAAAACCCCTCACAGTTTCCTGTAAGGGGTAGGTTTTATTTTTCTTCTGTATGACAGTTGCACTGTTTTTTGCCACAACTGCTGCCGCTGGAACAGCCAATACATGCCGCACCGCTTTTTTTCTGTTTTCTGATATAGATCAGTGCCGCAGTAACAATAACCAGAACGATCAGACCCAAAATAATATCGATCATAGGAATGCTCCTTCCTTATGCCTTTGTTGTGTTTTTCAGCGCATATTCTGCAGCAATACCATTATTTGCTTTCTTGATCAGAGAGGCAATGATCGCAACAATTACAATCACAGCGATCAGACCGGGAACGAAGCCTGCGCCTACGGTACCCAGAGTAACCAGAGTACCAATCTGGTACACCAGGAATGCTACTACGAAGCCTGTTGCGAACTGCAGACCGATACCGCCCAGCAGCCATTTTTTATCCTTGATTTCAGAGTTCATTGCACCAATCGCCGCAAAGCAGGGAGGTGTATACAGGTTAAACATCAGGTAAGCCAGAGCTGCCACCTTTGTCAGACCCATGACAGCCGCTACTTCATTCGCACCGCCAACCAGTGCCAGTTCTTCTGTATCGATAAAGTTTGTGATACCATAGCAGACTGCCAGTGTACCAACTACGTTTTCTTTTGCAATGAAGCCTGTGATAGCCGCCGCTGCCAGCTGCCATGCACCAAAGCCCAGAGGGATCAGCAGGATGGCAAAGGGAGATGCGATGGACGCCAGAATAGA
>JAFRZQ010000339.1 GCA_017442465.1 Anaerotignum sp.
ACCACCAGACAAAGAAACACGATGACCGTTACCACAACCGCCGTCACAAGGCTACTCACCAGTACCGCCTCCGCAGCCTTTTCTTTTTTCCGCAGATCAGAAAAAATAAAATACAGAAAGGTCACTCCCTGAAAGACAATGCTCATAGCAAAGAGTCCCCCTTTCAGCCCTCTGAAATCCGGCAATTCTACTGGGCGGATACGTCCGTATTCTGAAGAAATGGCCACTGCAATAAGGATCACCAACAAAGGGATCGCCACTGCAAAAAACAGCACCTCCGCCGCCCTGCCACGGCATTCTGTCCCCTGTGCAGCCAGCACTCCCGCTACCGCCAGAATCACCAGGGAGATGACCCATACAGGAGTGTTCGGCAACATAGAACGGCAGATGATCTCGCTGAAGATCCGCAGTTCCAGCAGCCCGTCAAAAAGCAGCTTTCCCGCCAGTCCAATCAACACGACTGTGCCAAAGATATACCCGAATATCCCTCTGCACCATTCCACCACCGTTCCTTCCGACATCCGCTCCCCCGTTTTTGCCAGAAGAAAGGATACCGCTGCAAATAGGATACCGCCAGCTAATGCTGTCAGCCAGCAGGCTTTTCCGCTCATCTGAGCCAGTTCCGCCGGAAGAAAAAGGACAGCAGTGCCAAAAGAATCCAGTAATAACAGGATCTGTAGCTGTCTGAGAGAGATTTTCCGATTTTCCGCAAACACATCATTCAGCCCCCTTTCGTTCCCGCTCTGCTGGTCTTGCAAAAATCGGTCTGCGCTTCATTCTGGATAAAGGCAGACGAAAGATACTGTCCTCCCAGTCCACATCATCATTGATCGACGAGGAGCAGAAGGGATATAGATAGGGAATTCCGTAGGATGTCAGGCTGGAAAGATGCCCCAGAAGCAGCAACAGTGCCGCCCATACCCCAAAAATCCCAAACACAGACGCCAGCAGGATCACCAGATATTTGCTGATCCGAAGAGCCGAAACAATAGACACATTGGGGATGACAAAGGTACAGATCCCCGTCAGGGCAGCCACAATGACTACTGCGGGGCTGACGATCCCCGCCTCTACTGCTGCAGACCCAATGATGATACCGCCCACGATACCGATGGTGGAGCTGACAGGAGAAGGCAGGCGGATGCCTGCTTCCCGCAGCAATTCAAAGGCCAGTTCCATGATCAGGACCTCACCAATGACGGAAAAAGGAATGGTTGCTCTGGTCGATGCGATCTTTAATGCCAGCGCCGTTGGCATCAGCTGGGGATGATATACAGAAAAGGCAATATACAAACCCGGCAAAGTCACCGCCAGAAATGCCGCACCAAAACGAATGAGCCGTATAAAACTCATGATCTCCCATCGTTCATAGTAATCCTCTGCCGCCTGCATGAAAGTATTCAGAGTAGCTGGCAAAAGAATGGCATAGGGTGTGTTATCCATCAATAGAGCGATTCTTCCCTCCAGAAGGGCTGATGCGGTCTTGTCCGGCCGCTCTGTCATCTGCAGCTGCGGAAAAGGAGAAAACTGTCTCTGCTCCAGCAGCTGTTCGATACCGCCGCTGTCCAGCACTGCATCCAGATCCATAGAATCCAGTTGTCTCTCCACCTTCCGCAGAATTTCAGGCCGCACCAGATCCTCCATATACATCAGTGCAATATCCGTCCGGCTACGTCTTCCGGCTTTTTTTCGTTTCAATTTCAGTCTGGGATCACGGATACGCCGTCTGGTCAGGACAATATTAAAGGCCATGACCTCCATAAAGGCATCCTTCGGCCCCTGTACCACCACTTCTGTCTCTGCCTTACTGACTCCGCGGTTGGGGAACTTCTTCGTTGTTGCCTGCAGGGCAAAATCGTTCCCGTCCATCAGTAAAACCGTATCTCCCCAGAAAACAGCATCGCAGATCGCATCCACCGTGTTGATCTTCTTCACTTCTGCCACGGCAACTGCCTCTTCCTGCAGTGCCTGCAGGATCCCCTCCGGCTTTTCATTCTGATAGTCCAGCATGACCGTTTCCAGAATGGATTCCCGAATGGCTTCCAGATCCACAAAATTATCCGCATAGAGCATAACCAGCCTGCCATTCCCGCCAACACGGAACTCCCGCCGCACCACATCGCCGCAGTCCCGCAAGGCTTCATTGATAGCAGTCAGATTCTGCTCCAGATTTTTTGTTAATTGCATTCTTTCACCGCCTGTCTTTTTAGATAGTTTGTGAAAAAACGGTAAATTTATGCAAGTAAACCTACTCTTTCTTTGCATTAAAAGCAAAAAATTCTTTTAAGTTCTCCGAAACTCCTGTTGACAATAATTAAATATTATGTTAAGATTATAATATACATAATCAAAATCTATAAGTCTATATTTTTTAAGAACAACTTGGACATCCATTTTCAAAAAATAGAAAATATATGTCCATTTCTATTATTCAGATGAATCACTTCTTAGAAGGGCTACATTTTCAATCAGCCTATCAAATACAAAAGATTAAATGAACGAATCTCATCCCTTTCAAACAAATATCATCTCGAAAATTTAAAGCCCCGACAGGAACAAGAATAACAGGAGCAAAAACAGGAGCACAACCCTTCTCCGCACAGGACTTTTGCCAGACGTATCAGTGAAATCATTTTCTCTTAAATTCCTATGTCGTATTTTATGACTTTTGGATGGTACAGTCTCCATACTGAATCTTATTCTTTGATTAGTGAACAGGCGCATAGCCCTTATGGCGAACTTCACTGTTGCTTAAATTCGAAATACAACCATTGTAGTTTCTTTTCTTAAAACTAAGCCTGAGGAAAACTATTTGCCTTTTTAATTTTTCAAATATTCTTAAACACCGTTTTGTGATTTTTGCCTTCTTTTTTGTAGAGGGGGGAGTATCCCCCCTCGCTTTTTTCAACAATATTCCAAATTTAAATATAAAAAAAGAGCTCATTCTTTACCTCTTCAGAGTTAAAAAAATGAGCTCAAATTATTCTTAATAAATAATATATATAGTTATCTTATTATAAAAACAGCTTAACAGAAAAATTGTTTTTGTCAAATTCAATTTTTCTGTTATTTAATTTTGTTCCTACGCTTAAAAGTCTAACTTTTTGGGGCATCTCAAAGTGGAGCCTTTTTACCTTTACTGTGCCGCTGCACTGTCTGTATCTGCCAGCAGGCTGGGATTTTCAAACATGAACACATACATATCATGCTGATATGCTACACCCTGCAGTGCCAGTTCTGCCTGTTTCACAGCCATTTCAGCACCGTCTACTGCAACCTTTGTCAAATTGCCTGCCTGATAATTGATCTGTGCTGCACGATAATCCGCCAGTGCCTTTGTCAGATCAGCCTGTGCAGAAGTATAATCTGTTTCCAGATCTTTGATCTGCAGGTATGTGTTACGGATCAGTACTTCTTTTTTCGCCTTAGCGGTTCTCAGAGCACGCTGTTTCTGTTCATGGGTCAGTTTCAGCTGAGCGGTCTGTGTACCGCCATCAGAATAAGGAACATAGTTTCTGTTGAATTTCGCCGTTTCCACTTCCAGTTCCATCAGTGCGATAGAAAGGTCATCTTTCATAGCCGCATTGATATACTGATCCATGGTCAGGCCCATTTCATAAGGAACGAATGTCACATCGTAAACCAGTTCATAGCGCTGTTCTACACTTACACCCATCATGTCATTCAGCTTCACATACAGCTGTTCCAGTGTATATTCCTGGGCTTCCAAGGAGTTCTTTGCCTTTTCATAAGTGATCTGCAGCTGTTCCAGGTTATATTTGCTCAGCATACCCAGACGATATTTGGTATAGCCCTGCAGGTACAGTGTTTTCTGCATTTCTGCCGCTTCCTTTGCCAGTTCCAGACCTTTTTCATTGGCAATAATATTGACAAACATGGATTTGAGACCAACTTCCAGACCAAGTTCTGTCAGCTGTGTCCCGATGGTTGTCTGCTTCTGTCCTGTTTCAACCTTGAACAGACCTGCTGTCGCCAGATACCATGCATCAGGCACCCAGTGTTTATAATCATAACTGGGTACAGAAGTAATACCTGCATCTTCCAGTTTCTCTTCCTGATCCCACAGCATATCCATGGTCGCTTCCAGATCCTTCAGGTCGGGGCTGTGCTTTTTCACGCGTCTCAGAGCTTCTTCAAAAGTCAGCTGAGGCAGTACATTGATTTCCTCTGTATTCCCAATCGTTAGTTCGGAAGTTCCCTCTATCACAGTTTTCGCATCCTGATTTTTGGAAGAAATAGCTTCCGCTGCGAAAACCTGAGGACAGAACATACTCATGGCAAGGGCCAGCGCCAGCACGCCCTTCGCTTTATATAAAAAACCTTTCATACAGTCTCCTCCATTTTAAAATGATTTTAAACTAAAACTAATTATAGCATATAATCAGAAAAAATCCAGTAGATTAAGGAAGATTTAATGAAAAGTTTGCAAACAGAAAAGAGGACCTCTTTCGAGGTCCTCTCGTTGTCTACTTATTCAGTTCAACTGAAACTCAGTTCAGGGAAGCTGTTTTTGTAGCTGCGTCGTAGTTGATTTCTGTTACGCCCAGAGCGTTAGCCAGATCTCTCAGAGCCAGGAATGCTCTACCGTCTACGATTTCAACTGCTGCGGAAGCAGGGATAGCGGAGCCGTTAACATAGATTACGGACTGACCAGCTGTCATTGTGATGATTCTCTGACCGTACAGGATTGTTACCTGTTTAGCAGCCTGAGACCACAGTACGTTGTTGTTGTTGATACCCAGAGCTGTTGCTACTGCTCTTACGGGCAGCATTGTGTAACCAGCAGCGTTGATGTAAGCGGGTACATCCAGAGCTACTGTTTCTTCACCAGCGATGATGTACATTTCGCCAACGGGAACAACTACTTTCTTTGTGAAGGAAGCATCGTCTTTGTCTCTACCAGCTGTGATAACGTTTACGAAACCTTCTTTAACTGTTTCAACGTAGTGAGAACCTACTTCTTTACCATAGTATACTACAGCAACTTCGTCGCTTGCATCAGCTGCTGCAAATACTGTTTCGTTCATGAAACCATCACCCATGGATGTTACCAGTGTCAGGTCATAAGCACCTGCGGGGATATCTCTCTGCATGTACAGTTTGATACCATCTACAGTTACTGCTGCAGCGCCTTCATCGGATTCTTCTTTAACGCTGAAGAATGC
>JAFRZQ010000340.1 GCA_017442465.1 Anaerotignum sp.
GCTGCCAGGCCCAGTACCATTACGGATGCCATCAGCATCGCTAAAATTCTCTTTTTCATATGAGGTTTCCTCCTCCTCATGACTTTACCGCATTTTTGCGGTGATAATAGTTTTTTACAATGGGATATATGTGCATCATTCCATTGTCTTTTACATTATAACAAAAAAAATATACGCAAAACATATAATTTTTTTCACTTAATCTTTGATTTTTTTATCAAAACCGATCTAACCACAGCAAAATTTCCCTGTTTCGAGCAATAGCCCCACCTTCGTTTTTACTGTTCAGGCATCATACGTATTTTTAAGGGCATTCGAACATAGCGCTGATCTACCAGCGGTATGTTCTCCGACACTTTTCCTTCCGATACCAGATCTGCCGCGATCAGAAAAGCCGTTTCCCCCTGTGCAGTCCCATTACAGTCTACTGTTGCCCATAACCTGCCTTCTTCCACCGCTGCCAATCCAACATCTGTAGCATCGATGCCGAATATCGCTGCTGTTATCCCGGCCTGTTCCAAAGCATCCGCAGCACCAAGGGCCATATCATCATTATTGCTCAATATCAGTTCGATATTGTCTCCATGAATGTTCAGCCACTGTTCCATCAAAACTTCTGCGCGTCCTCTCTGCCAGTCGGCTGTACCGTGCTCCAGTTTATGCAGCGGAACACCCGCCTCTTCGATCGTCTTTCTGGAATATTCCGAACGCATGACGGTATCCTGATGCCCCATCTCTCCTTCCAGCATCACATACTGCAGAACACCGTCTCCGTTTTTATCCATTTCTCTGTGTTTCTCCAGACTTTTTACAACGGCTTTCCCCTGCAGTATTGCGGACGTTTTTGCATCAGAACCAACATAGTAAATATGTTCTCCCCGAAAAACATCTTCCTGTACCGGCTCACGGTTAAAAAATATCACCGGCATCTCTTCCTGCCCCGCCAAAACCTCATCAATGATGGCAGAAGCACTGGTACGGTCTACCAGATTGACACAGATCGCATCATATCCCAAAGAAACATATCGTTTCACCTGCTCATTCTGCAGCCGTTGACTGCCATTTGCCACAGAAACATTCAAAATAACATTTCTTCCTGTTCTTTCTTCGTATTCCTTTGCGCCTTTTTCCATTCCCGCAAGGATCTTTTCTATAAAAGTATCTTCTTCCTGATACAGAGAAACCCCTATTTCCAATGGTTCCTCCTTTTCCTCTTTCAGACAATGAAACAGAAGCCCGGCAACCAGCAAAATCAGAAGAAATACGCCCAGTTTTTTCTTTCTATTCTCCATCCTTTCATCCATCCCTTTCTCATACATAGGGAAATACAACGCTTTCAATCTCAGGGGAATACATTGTTTCCTGTGTCACCAGAACAGATTCCACAAACATTTCTATCCTCGCAGAAGCTTTTCCATTCAGGATCTCCACCATCCGTTCCACAGAAAAATATCCGGCTTCATATGCACGGTGTGCCACAGCCCCCGAGATCTGTCCTTTTTCCACCAAAGAACGGATCCCCGCATGAAAACCAACACCATAAACGGATAATTCATTTTCCGTATCCTTATTCCCTTCTCCCAGCATCTGCAAAACAGAAATATCTCCGGAAACAAATATCCCGCTCCGTAAAGCAGCTACATTTTTCACCAGCGGCTGTACTTTCGCAAGGGCGTCCACCTGTATACGGCGTACCAATACCCCTTCCGCCTCCAGCTGCTCCTGCAGACGGTCATGTAAAGCCAGCACCCGTTCTTCACAGTCCGCAGGCTCTACCAGCACAATACCTTCCGCAATATTTTTATCCTGCAAAATCGCTTCTAGCAACAGCCTGCATTCCTCTCCGGGGTCACTGCCGATATATCCGCTTACACATGGTTCTTCCGCTTCTTCATTATATAACAAAACCGGGATACCGGCCGGAATGCTTTCCAGAAGGGTTTGTGTTACCTGTTTATCTTCGCAATGCAGGATCACACCTTTACAGCCATTATCCAGTTCCTTCTGCAATACCGCCTGTTTGTCCTTCAATTCCTTCCATGAGGACAAATTAAAGAAATTCATATCCGTATAATATTCCGAGGAAGCTTTTATCGTACCTGAACGAAAATTATCCACCTGACTCTTCACAGGGATATCCATGATCACTGCAATTTTATGTACTTCAACTTCTTTTTCCTTGATCAGAAGATCTGTGGACGACGCCAGAAAAAGCAGCAGCAAGAGAAAAATATCCGCCAGGATGATGTTTCTCATCCTTTTATTCTTCATACGCTATCCAGCCCCCTTTCCGCCAGTTCTTCCCATAAAACGACAGGAATGCGAATACTCACTTCTGTTCCTTCGTCCGGTTCAGAGTGGATCATCATCCCAAATCCGTCACCAAAGACCAGCTGCAGACGCTCCTGCACATTTTGCAGTCCAACGCCACCTTTCCCTTTGCTGACCTTCTTCCCTGCCATGATCTGTTCCACGATATCCTCCGTCATACCACAGCCATTATCGCTTACTGTAAAAAGGATCGTTTCTTTGTCTTTTCTCACAGAAATCTGAATGACTCCATCCCCATCCATAAATTCCATGGCATGATAAATACAGTTTTCCACGATCGGCTGCAGGATCAGTTTGATCGTTCCATATTGTCCCAGCCCTTCCTCCATATCCAGGGTATAACTGAATCTGTTTTTGAAACGTCTTTCCTGAATCATCAGATAATTTCGCACATGCTCAATTTCATCTTCCACAGGAATGATGGTTTTCCCGTTGCTCAGACTGATACGGAAAAATCTTGCGAGGGCTGTCACCACTTCTACGGCTTCTTCTCTCTTTTCGTTTTCAATCATCCATACAATGATATCCAGTGTATTATACAGAAAATGTGGGTTTATCTGATTCTGCAGCACCATCAGCTCACTGCGCCGCTTTGCTTCATGCTCTGCCACGATATCATCCATCAATTGTTTCAGCGTATCCTGCATGTCACTGATCGCTCTCCCAAGATGCCATACCTCATAGAACCCGGATGCCTCGATATGGGTATCCAGATCCCCGGCTTCTATTTTATTGACCGCTTCTTCCAGCCTCTGCATCGGTGCAGACAGTCTTTTTGACAGATGCATATTGATGAGCGCCATCACACTCAGAAAGAACAGCAATAAGAATACGATCAGCAATCCGCTCTTAAAGCTATTCAGAGAGATCCCCTCATTTTGAACCACACCGACGATTTTCCAGCCGGTATATCCGATCGTTTTGCTGAAATATTCTTTTTCATTCCCTGCATCCAGATATCTGTTATCCTCTGATTTATGCAGGTCTATCTTTTTTTCCTGAAGGTAACCACTTTCGATCAATTCCTGCTTGGGGTGATAAATGATCTCACCATCTTCATTCGTCAGGTACAGATAAGAATTACCAGTCATCAGGATATTTGATAAAATATCTGCAATATTGCTTTGCTTCAACTGAATCAGCAGGATCCCCTTTTCTGTTTCATTCCCTCTATTCAGCTGTACCACACGGCTCATAGGGATCACACGGGTATATTCTCCGCCGGAATCTTCAAACAATCGTTCTACCTCCGGCATGCCAAACGTAATGTTCTCTTCCCTCAAAATCGTTTCCTTGTACCAATTCTGATGAAAAAGAGAAACTGCCTCTTTTCTTTTTGTTGCCGGGGCAACCTCTAAAAGTTCCCCATCCTCCGAAAAAAGTGCGATTCGTTCGATCATATCTTTATTGGTATCGTACAGCAGACGGAAGGCGTCCGAAACAGAATTTGTCTCCAGGTCTGTTTCTTTGATCACACTGTAATATAAGGAATCAGAAACCTTCATCATATTGCGTAAAAAAGAAGTAAACTGATAATTTGCCTGTGTCAGAAGCGTCTGATTATCCTCCCGCATCGTTTCCTGCGTCTGGGTCATATAACGTCCATACACAGACAGCCCCATAATCAAAGTTGTCACCACTGCCGTTGCCGTAAAAGAAACCCAGATGACCCTACGCAGGTCATAGCGTCTGTCGCCGAATCCCATCCAGGCCTGCCATATTCTTTTCAGTGCATCCAGAAATCTCACAACTTAACCTCTCTTTCCTCTGAATTTATTGGGTGATACACCATAACGCTTCTTAAATACATAGCTAAAATAGTTAGGTTCGTCATACCCTACCTTCGCAGCGATCACATATGTCTTTTCATCCGTCGTTTTCAATAATTCCGCCGCTTTTTTCATACGAACCCCTGTCAGATAGGAAATATAGCTTTCCCCTTCCTCTTTTTTGAATACCGTAGAAAAATATGCTGTACTCATATGAAGATGAGCACACAGGATTTCCAACGAAAGATCTGAATTCTGATAGTTCTCCTCGATGTAGCGCTTCGCCTCCTGCACGATCGTTTTGGTCGTGCCTTTTCTTGCATTGGCAATACACGCACTGATAGAATAACAAATGCCGGAAAGCCATTGAAACAGTCTTTCCGTTGTATCCACCTCAGACAACACCCCATAATAGTCTGCATATTTCCCAAATACCAACTGTTCATCCAGCTCATGCTTTTGCACTACCTGCAGAATAACGTGCAGAATGCTGATCAGATATGGCTGCACATTACAGCTGCCTGAGGTTTCCATAAGCTGAACAATATTTTCAACACAGGAAAGGATCGTATCTTCATCGCCAAAACGCAGGGCATAATTCAGATCTGCTTCCATTTTATCATCCAGCCATAGGATCGGTTTCTGACGAGGTTCTACGTCATTAATGTAAATAATATCCCCCGCGATGCCGCCATAGGCAACCGCTTCTCTTGCACCGCTGTAGCTTTGCGCGATCTTTTCAATCTGATGGACAACACACCCCATGCCAATCGTCAGGGGCTGATACAATATGCGGCGGCTTTCCCTGCAAATATCATTCAAAAACGCCATCAGATGTGTAATTTCCGTTTCCGCCTCCATACCTACAATGGCACAAAGGCCAGACGGCCGGTGAAAGCTGACATATCCATCCCATGCCTGCATACGACTGTCCAGAAGATTCTGAACTGCCAAAAGATTCCCGTCTTTATCCGATACACCATCATCAAGATTGATCTTCAGCGCGATCCAGCATCTGCTTCCCTGGAAAGACAGTTCATATTCTTTCATCTCGTGTTCAATTTGCTTCCTTTCGATTTTCCCTTTCACCAATTTGCTAAGGAAATTTTCACGAAGGATCAGCAGATTTTTCTTTACGTTGTCCTGCTGTACTGCTTCGCCTCTCAACCGTTCAATTTCTTCATCCAGGTTTGTTTTGATTTTACCCAGAATATCCGTCAATTCTCTGGCATTTACCGGTTTCAATATGTATTCGATAATATTCAGCTGAATCGCCTGTTTCGCATATTCAAAATCATCATACCCGGAAAAAATCACAACTTTAACGGATGGATGCGTCCGTCGCAGTTCTGCTGCCAGTTCCAGCCCATCCATATATGGCATACGGATATCAGTCAAAACCACATCCGGTTCCAACTGTTCAATTTTTTCCAGTGCATCCTTCCCGTTTTCCGCATCTCCAATTACTGTAAAGCCATTCTTGTCCCAGTCAATTTTTTTAATGATACTGGTGCGAATCTCTTCTTCATCATCCACCAGCAAAATCTTATACATTTCATTCATTCTGACTCCACCCTTTTTCAAAATGATGCTATTATCCTGATTTTATTTTACCATTCTAATATCAAAGCAGCAAGATTATAAGGAGAATCCAAATGATTTTGACTCACCCTTTCTCCGATGTCATTCGCTGCACCTGCAAAGGTACCGCCAAACGAAAAGCCTCCTACTACCCATTCTGCTATTTTCCCGCCAATGGCATCCCCAGCCCTTAGGAATTGTATAAAAATACATTAATTTTTATAAAAATACTACCACTACAAAAAATAAGTGGTATAATACTAATAATCTTTCCGATCCAATCGTCTCTGGGAAGAGCGCTTATAAAACCATATATCATATACAGATTGTTTTCTAAGCAAGGAGGGAACTCTCGTGAAACAAAAGAAAAACAGCAAAAAAGCTCTGATTATCGGCTCCGGACCAATCATCATTGGTCAGGCCTGCGAATTCGACTATTCCGGCACCCAGGCATGCAAAGCTCTGCGTAATCTGGGGTATGAGATCGTTCTTGTCAATTCCAACCCCGCAACGATCATGACCGATCCGGAAATGGCAGATGCCACTTATATCGAACCTTTGAACGTTTCCCGTCTGGAACAGATCATCGCAAAAGAAAGACCCGACGTCCTTCTGCCCAATCTGGGCGGCCAGTCCGGCCTGAATCTTTGTTCCGAACTGGCGGAGGCAGGCATTCTGGAAAAATATCATGTAGAAGTCATCGGCGTACAGGTGGATGCTATCGAACGGGGCGAAGACCGTATTGAATTTAAGAAAACCATGGACAGCCTGGGCATCGAAATGGCTCGAAGCCAGGTCGCTTATTCCGTAGATGAAGCATTAGCCATCGCTGATGAACTGGGCTATCCCGTTGTTCTGCGCCCTGCTTATACCATGGGCGGTGCCGGTGGCGGGCTGGTATATAACGTAGATGAACTGAAAACCGTATGCGCCCGCGGTCTGCAGGCATCCCTGGTAGGGCAGGTCCTGGTGGAAGAATCTATTCTCGGCTGGGAAGAACTGGAACTGGAAGTCGTCCGTGATGCAGAAGGCAACATGATCACCGTATGCTTTATTGAAAATATCGACCCCTTAGGCGTCCATACCGGCGATTCCTTCTGTGCTGCACCTATGCTGACCATTCCCGAAGAAGTACAAAAACGTCTGCAGGAAAAATCCTATAAAATCGTAGATTCTGTACAGGTCATCGGCGGCACAAACGTACAGTGGGCCCATGATCCAAAAACAGACAGAGATATCGTTATCGAGATCAATCCCAGAACCTCCCGTTCCTCCGCACTGGCATCCAAAGCAACAGGGTTCCCCATTGCTCTGGTTTCTGCCATGCTGGCAACAGGCATGACATTAAAGGATATCCCCTGCGGCAAATACGGCACACTGGATAAATATGTTCCTGACAGCGATTATGTGGTGATCAAATTTGCCCGCTGGGCCTTTGAAAAATTCAAAGGGGTAGAAGATAAACTGGGTACACAGATGCGGGCTGTGGGTGAAGTGATGAGCATCGGCAAAACATATAAGGAAGCCTTTCAGAAAGCTATCCGCTCTCTGGAAACAGGCCGATATGGCTCAGGTCACGCAAAGGATTTTAACAGCAAAACAAAGGATGATCTGCTTCGTATGCTGGTGACACCTTCCAGCGAACGGCATTTCATCATGTATGAAGCCCTGAGAAAAGGCGCATCCATCGAAGAGATCCACAATATTACAAAAGTCAAAACATGGTTCATCGAACAGATGCAGGAACTGGTGCAGGAAGAGGAAGCTCTGCTGACAAACAAAGGGATCCTGCCTGCGGACGATATACTGATTTCCGCAAAGAAAAACGGTTTTTCCGACAAATATCTAAGCCAGATCCTGAATATCAAGGAAGAAGATATCAGAAACAAACGTATCGAACTGGGTCTGGAAGAAGCATGGGAGCCTGTTCATGTCAGCGGCACACAGGATAAGGCATACTATTACTCCACTTATAACGCAGAAGATAAAAATCCTATCACAACGGATAAACCCAAGGTAATGATCCTTGGGGGCGGCCCCAACCGCATCGGCCAGGGGATCGAATTTGACTACTGCTGTGTTCACGCATCTCTGGCGCTGAAGGAACTGGGGTTTGAAACCATTATCGTTAACTGCAATCCCGAAACGGTATCTACCGACTACGATACATCTGACAAACTCTATTTTGAGCCCCTGACACTGGAAGACGTTCTGAGTATTTATAAAAAAGAAAATCCCGTAGGCGTCATCGCGCAGTTCGGCGGCCAGACGCCCCTGAACCTGGCTGCAGATCTGGAAAAGAACGGTGTAAAAATCCTTGGCACGCCTCCTGCTGTGATCGATCTGGCGGAAGACCGTGATCTGTTCCGTGCCATGATGGATAAACTTCAGATCCCTATGCCTGAATCCGGTATGGCCGTTACTGTGGAAGATGCACTGGAAATTGCAGAAAAAATCGGCTATCCCGTTATGGTTCGTCCCTCTTATGTTCTGGGCGGCCGCGGCATGGAAGTCGTTTATGATCCCGAAAATCTGACGAAATACGTGAATGCTGCAGTTGGGGTGACTCCCGACAGACCCATTCTGATCGACAGATTCCTGAACCATGCCATGGAATGCGAAGCAGATGCCATCAGCGACGGCACCCATGCCTTTGTTCCTGCCGTTATGGAACATATCGAACTGGCAGGGGTGCATTCCGGCGACTCCGCCTGCATCATCCCCTCCAGACATATTTCTGAAGAAAATGTAAAAACCATCAAGGAGTATACCCGAAAAATTGCAGAAGAAATGGGCGTCAGAGGTCTGATGAATATGCAGTATGCCATCGAAAACGATACCGTTTACGTTCTGGAAGCCAACCCCCGTGCCTCCCGTACGGTGCCTCTGGTTTCCAAGGTCTGCAATATCCGCATGGTGCCTCTCGCCATTGATATCGTCACTGCCGAACTGACCGGCAGACCTTCCCCTGTCCCCGCTTTGAAGGAAAAAGATATCCCTTACTATGGGGTCAAGGAAGCCGTCTTCCCCTTCAATATGTTCCAGGAAGTTGACCCCATCCTGGGCCCTGAAATGCGTTCCACCGGCGAAGTACTTGGGTTATCCCAATTCTACGGAGAAGCCTTCTTCAAAGCACAGGAAGCGACCCAGACAAAGCTGCCCATGGGTGGCTCGGTGCTGATTTCCGTCTGTGATAAAGATAAGGCAGAACTGGCTGAGATCGCAAAAGGTTTTGACGAAGCAGGTTTCAAGATCTACGCCACCAAAGGCACCCAGAAAGCACTGGCAGATGCCCATGTTGTTTCTGAATTTGTGTATAAGATCAGCGAAGGAGGCAGACCCAACACTTCCGACCTGATCGCCAACGGCAAGATCGACCTGATCATCAATACACCCAAAACGGCAGACAGCACTGCAGATGACAGCTATCTGCGCAAATCTGCCATCCGCAAAAAAATCCCGTACATTACCACCATGGCTGCCGCTAAAGCGACTGTCAGCGGTATCGAATCCATGAACAAACCCGGCTGCGGTATCGTTCGCTCTCTGCAGGAACTGCACCGCACGATAACAGAAAAATAAACCCACCATGATGCACACAAAAAGGAGATATGAAACATTCATATCTCCTTCATTTTCTGTTACTTCTGATATTCTTTCAGGAAAGTGATCAGTTTATCGATATCCGCCCGATTGTTATAATAATGCAGTGCCGCACGGATCGCTTTGCCGGAAACATTGGCTCTGATGCCATTTTCCTGCAGGATCCCATTGGTCAGTTCCCATTCTGCAGGGAAGTTGATATAAACAATGCCGGAACGGTTCTCCTTTTCAAAATTGCCCAGGATGCTCAGATGGTCAACCTCTGCCACCTTTTCATACATATAATCCACCAGTTCCAGAATATAGGCTTCCACATCGTCCTTACCCAGTTCCAGATACTGTTCCATGGACTCAGCGATCCCTTTCAGGCCTACCCAGTTGGGGATACCTGTTTCATATTTACGGGCATCCGCTTCCAGATTCAGCGTATATTTACTGTGGTCCATACGGTTTTTATTCCCTGTCCAGCCCACATACACAGGGCGCACCTGTTCCATCACCCGTTTGGACATATAGCCGATGCCGATGCCAAACAGGCCGCCCAGCCATTTGAAACTGGAAGTCACAAGGCAGTCCACAGGGGTCTCCTTCACGTCGATCTTCATAGCACCTACGCACTGGGTGATATCCAATACCAGATAAATGCCTTTTTCCTGGCAGAAATCGCTGATCTTCTTCAGGTCATGCTTAAAACCGGTGGTATTTTCCACCAGACACAAAGACAGAACCGCTGTATTCTCATCCACCAGTGCAAAGAGGTTTTCAGGGGGCATCTTGCCGTCCACAGGTTTTGCAATCCGCACGTTTTCCACGCCAACGCGGTTCATCCATGTATAGGGGGTAGAAGGGAACGTCAGCC
>JAFRZQ010000341.1 GCA_017442465.1 Anaerotignum sp.
AAAGACGAATTCGGCGAATATAAAATTCCGGCAGTAAGACAGCGTCCTGTCCTATTGATGGGTGCGCCCGGTATCGGGAAAACCGCCGTTATGGAACAGGTGGCAAGGGAATGTGGCGTTGCGCTGGTTTCCTATTCCATCACCCATCACACAAGACAGTCCGCCATCGGTCTGCCCTTCATCAGCCATAAGGAATATGGCGGCAAGGAATATGCCGTGACGGAATATACCATGAGCGAGATCATCGCTTCCGTATACGATAAAATGGAACAGACCGGCCTGAAAGAGGGCATTCTGTTCATCGATGAGATCAACTGTGCATCCGAAACACTGGCACCTGCTATGCTGCAGTTCCTGCAGGCAAAGACATTCGGTGCCCATAAAGTGCCCGATGGCTGGCTCATCGCCGCAGCAGGTAACCCTCCCGAATATAATAAGAGCGTAAGGGAATTTGACGTGGTTACTCTCGACCGTGTGAAGAAGATCGATGTAGAGCCTAATTTCACTGTATGGAAAGAGTACGCCTATAAACAGGGCATCCACGGTGCCATCACTTCCTATCTGGAAATCAGAAAGAACCATTTCTATGCCATGGAAACCACTGTCGATGGCAAACGCTTCGTCACCGCCCGCGGCTGGGAAGACTTGTCCACCATCCTGAAGGTTTACGAAGAAATGAACCTGCCCGTGGATGAAGGTCTGGTGTATCAGTATCTGCAGCATAAGAAAATCGCCAAGGATTTTGCCAACTATCTTGACCTGTATAAAAAATATCGCACAGACTACCGCGTGGATGACATCCTCCGCGGCGAATATACCGAACAGGCAGTGAATAAACTGCAGATGGCTCCCTTCGATGAACGCCTGAGCGTCATGGGCTTACTGTTGAGCAGACTGTCCGAAAACTTCCAGAAAGCCTATGAAGCCGACCTGATGGTAACAGGCCTCCATGGCGTACTGTTAGAATTAAAAGAAAGATTTTCCAGCCCTTACTGCAGGGAAACCCCTTGGGAAAACATCTTTACAACCCTGCTGGAGGAAAGAGAAACAGCTTTTACCCGTGAAAGAAAGGCAGGTCTCCTGGAAAAAACCGCGGAACGCGCCCGCCTGAAGGAACTGGAACGCCTGAACTTCTTTATGGCAGAAGGGAAAAAAGCCGGCTGCCGTGAAAAAGAGGATGCTTTTGAACTGGTGAAAGGCCTCTTTGCGGCAGAAGCAGAGCTGAGAGAAGAAACCATCGACATGGCATCCGAAATGCTGGACAATGCCTTTGCGTTCCTGGAAGAAACCTTCGGTGCTGGTCAGGAAATGGTCATCTTCATTACAGAACTGACCACAAACTTCTACAGCGTGAAATTCATCAGCGAAAATGGCTGTGACAAATATTATCAGTACAACACAGAACTGCTCTTCGATGAAAAGCAGAAAACCATCCTGCAGGATATCGAAAAGGCGAAAGTGGAACTGGATCTCTTGTTCTAAGGGGGAAGAAATATGTTTTACGAAATCACATTCAGCCCCACCGGGGGCACAAAAAGATCCGCAGACCTGCTTTCTGCGGCATGGAAGGAAAAAGCGGAGATCGACCTGATGAAAAGACGGGATGATTTCACGAAATATACTTTCACAGCGGAAGATATCTGCTTAGTGGCAGTGCCTTCTTTCGGCGGCCGCGTGCCTGCCGTTGTCATAGAACGCCTGCAGA
>JAFRZQ010000342.1 GCA_017442465.1 Anaerotignum sp.
AACACAGAACTGGATGACCAGATCCTGATGAAAGCCGATGGTTTCCCCACATACAACTTCGCAAACGTAGTGGATGACCACCTGATGAAAATCACTCATGTAGTAAGAGGCAGTGAATACCTGTCCTCCACACCCAAATACAACCTGCTGTATGATGCATTCGGCTGGGAAAAACCCGTATATGTACACCTGCCTGCAGTAATGCGTGACGCAACACACAAACTGTCCAAACGTCATGGCGACAAATCCTTCGAAGATCTGGTGAACGAAGGCTTTGTAGTAGAAGCGATCATGAACTACATCGCTCTGCTGGGCTGGAGCCCTTCCGATAACACAGAAATCTTCTCTCTGCAGGAACTGGAAGAAAAATTCGATATCGCGGGTCTGAGCAAATCTCCTTCCATCTTCGATATCAAGAAGCTGACATGGATGAACAGCGAATACCTGAAAAACATGGATTTCGACAAATACTTTGAACTGGCACAGCCTAAGCTGGAAGAAGCACTGGCTGGCACAGGCCTGGACTATAAGAAGATCGCGGCTCTTCTGCAGAAACGTCTGGAAACACTGAACGACATCCCCGGTCTGGTGGCATTCTTCAAGGAACTGCCTGAATACGGCACAGAACTGTATACTCATAAGAAAATGAAGACAAACGATGAGATCGCACTGGCTAGCCTGCAGGCTGCTCTGCCTGTGATGGAAGGTATCGAAGACTGGAACACAACAGTGATCCACGATACACTGATGGCACTGGTTGGCGAACTGGGCATCAAGAACGGTCAGCTGCTGTGGCCTGTAAGAACAGCCCTGTCCGGCGAACCCACATCCCCCGGCGGCGCAATGGAACTGGCTGATATTCTGGGTAAGGAAGAATCCATCCGCAGAATCAAAAAAGGCATCGAACTGTTAAGCAAATAATTCTTGAGGGCGTTGCCCTCAAACACCCACCAAGGGAGTCACTCCCTTGGAACCTGATTTGCAGAAACTGACGTTTCTGCGGAAAAGATAATAAAAAGGCAATGTACTTGGTTGAAATTACCGAATACATTGCCTTTCTTTTTATGGTATCATGGTATCCATCATATCATCAATGACTTCCTCCGCCTTTACCACCATTTTCTTGCCTTTTTTCGCCATATTCTGATAAGCGCGCTTATCCTTCATCATATAGCCGATACCTGCCATGGTCATGGCACCGCCGATCAGCATGCCGGTTGTAAATTTGTTCATGATCATCCCTCCTTTGATGGGATTAGTATAGCCGATTTTGGTTTTTTTATTGCTTTTCCCGGGAGAATACCGTATAATCAATAGGATTTTGAACTGTCTTGACAGGTGTAAAAACAAAAAGGAGAAGAGAAAAAATGAGTGGAAATAAAAAAGGCATAAAAGCCTTTCTGGCAAAAAAAGACATTGTTTTTTCTGCGAAGCGATATGGCATTGATGCCTTGGGTGCTATGGCGCAGGGGTTATTTGCATCCCTTCTGATCGGTACGATCCTGAAAACTTTGGGGCAGCAGGCAGGTATTGAGGTATTGGTGGAGATCGGGAATTTTGCCCAGAGTGCCACAGGTCCTGCTATGGCGGTTGCCATCGGTTATGCCCTGAAATGCCCTCCTCTGGTGCTGTTTTCATTGGTAGCCGTTGGCAGTGCGGCCAATAGCCTTGGCGGAGCAGGCGGCCCTTTGTCTGTACTGGTAATCACGATTTTTGCGGCAGAATTTGGGAAACTGGTTTCCAAGGAAACGAAGATCGATATTATCGTGACACCTTCTGTGACCATCTGTATCGGCATCCTGCTTTCCATGTGGTGGGCACCCTCCATTGGTGCTGCGGCAAGTGCTGTGGGCAATGCCATCAAATGGGCGACAGAGTTGCAGCCCTTCTTCATGGGGATTGCAGTTTCTGTGATCGTAGGTATGACACTGACACTGCCTATCTCTTCTGCGGCGATCTGTGCAGCATTGAGCCTGACCGGATTGGCAGGCGGTGCGGCGGTTGCTGGCTGTTGTGCGCAGATGGTAGGCTTTGCGGTCATGAGTTTTAAGGAAAACAAATGGGGCGGCCTTTTGGCCCAGGGGATCGGTACATCCATGCTGCAGGTAGCAAATATTGTAAAGAATCCTTTGATCTGGATCCCGCCTACATTGGCGGCAGCGATTACAGGACCCATTGCCACATGCGTATTCAAAATGCAGATGAACGGAGATGCCGTAGCGGCGGGGATGGGTACCTGCGGTTTTGTAGGGCAGATCGGGGTATATACCGGCTGGCTGAATGATATCGCTGCCGGTACCAAGGTTGGTATTACTTCTATGGACTGGATCGGGATGGTTTTGATCTGTTTTGTACTGCCTGCAGTGCTGACACCCATCATCGCATATCCTATGCGTAAAAAAGGCTTAATTAAAGAAAACGATTTGAAACTGGATTTGTAATAAGACGAAATGAGGGGGAACTTTCTTTACTTGGGAAAAGTTCCCCCTTTCCCCCTTCAAAAACCCGCTTGGGAAAGTTTGAGGGGCTTTGCCCCTACACCCCACAAGCCT
>JAFRZQ010000343.1 GCA_017442465.1 Anaerotignum sp.
TCACTGGTTTGGTCAAATTTCATTTTTCCCTCCAAATAGGTGCTACCTTTTAACCGTGATATTATAATATATCTTCATTCTTATTTCAACCAAAAGTTAGTAACATTCGCAAAACATATTGATATTTTAACGAAAGAAGCATTTTTGTTATCATATATACCCTTCTCAGCTATGCCAAAAATAAATACCACCTTTTGTCCAAATTGGTTGAAGCATGCATATATTTTTTCTGTCTCTTCTTTTTCGATCCTCTCAATTCGTAACCAATCAGGCTTTCCTTTTCTATCCATTATTTTTTCTAAAAACAGGCAGATATCAGCAAACAGGCAAAACATCTTATTTTCAGAAAACATTGATTTTCTGGGGGTGTTCTGATACCATAAAAAAAGCGGTATTTGGCAACTATTTTTCATTTGGACATACTTTGTTCAAATATTTTCTATATAGTTATAAATGAAAAATATCTGCTGCATCTGCAGCATCAAGAAGAAAGAAGAAAGAGAAGGTGAAACCATGATCGATGATCCTTACAAAGTATTGGGTCTGGAATCCGATGCTTCCCCCGATGACGTCAAAAAAGCCTATCGCCAGATGGCAAAGACCTATCATCCTGACCTGCATCCCGATGATCCCAGCATTACAGAAAAAATGAATGAAATCAACGAAGCTTACGATATGCTGACCAATCCCGCGAAATATGCTGTCAAAAAAGCACAGCAAGAGGCACAAAGTGACCCCGGCCAGACAGAAGTGACCCGTGACTACAGTGCAGCTGTACAAAACCAGTCCATTGCCCGCCCTGCCGTTGAGCCCGATGACAGCCCTGAGATCGAGCAGGCAGTGACTCTCCTGAACAGCAACAAGTTCAAAGAGGCCCTGGACGTACTGACCGGCGTTCCCAGCACCGGCAGGGATGCCCGCTGGTATTATCTGAGCGGTCTGGCCCATCAGATGGTCGGCAATTACATAACTGCAACAGACCAGATGTACAAAGCATCTCAGCTGGAACCCCAGAACCAGGCTTATATGCAGCTGTTCCTCCAGTTCCAGAAAACCGGCCAGATGTATGAAAAGAGCACAAAGGGCTTCCCCATCAGCCCCCTGATCCTGGTTATTGGCGTCGTGGCCTTCTTACTGGGTAAATTCTATGCCGGAAACTAATCATCAGAAAGGAAAATCATCATTATGGCGAAAACAATCGGTATCGACCTTGGTACAACCAATAGCTGCGTTTCTGTGATCGAAGGCGGCAGACCCGTTATCATCCCCAACGACAAAGGTGCCCGCACGACCCCATCCATCGTCGCTTTCACAAAAGACGGTGATCGTATCGTCGGCGAAGCTGCCCAGAGACAGGCTGTAGTCAACAGCCAGCGTACCATCAGCTCCGTAAAACGTTCCATGGGCACAAACTGGAATGTGAATATCGACAACACAAAATATACCGCCCCTGAGATCAGTGCCATGATCCTGCGGAAACTCCGCCAGGATGCAGAAAATTATCTGGGCGAAACCATCACGGATGCAGTCATCACAGTTCCTGCATACTTCAACGACGCCCAGAGACAGGCAACAAAAGACGCCGGCCGCATTGCCGGACTGAACGTAAAACGCATCATCAACGAACCCACTTCCGCGGCCCTTGCCTACGGTCTGGACCACGGCGAACCCCAGAAGATCATGGTATTCGACCTGGGCGGCGGCACCTTCGATGTATCCATCATCGAGATCGGTGACGGCGTTATCGAAGTACTGGCGACCAGCGGCGACAACCATCTGGGCGGCGATGATTTTGACGAACGCATCGCAGAATATCTCTGCGGTTATATCGAATTCAAGCATGGCATCGATGTCAGAAAAGACCTGTCTGCCATGCAGCGTATCAAAGAAGCCAGTGAACAGGCGAAAAAAGACCTGTCCGCTGCCGAAACCGCAAACATCAGCCTGCCTTACCTGATGCAGGGTAAAACAGATATGGTCCATTTCGAAACTGTACTGACCAGAGCAAAATTCGATGAACTGACCCGCGACCTGGTAGAACGTACAGCGGGCCCTGTTATGACAGCCCTGAACGATGCAGGTCTTGCACCTTCCGAACTGCAGAAAGTTCTTCTGGTAGGCGGCTCCACAAGAATGCCCTCTGTACAGGAAAAAGTATTTGCTCTGACAGGCATCGAGCCTTCCAAGGATATCAACCCCGACGAATGCGTTGCCCAGGGTGCAGCTATCCAGGCGGATACACTGTCCGGCACAGGCACAGGCCTGCTGCTGCTGGATGTTATCCCTCTGAGCCTGTGTATCGAAACAGCCGGCGGCGTGGCAACCAAAGTCGTAGAACGCAACACCACCCTGCCCGTGCGTTATTCTCAGGTATTCACCACTGCATCCATGTTCCAGAAAAGCGTACGCATCCATGTGGTACAGGGCGAACGCCCCATGGCAAAGGATAACAAGACCATCGGCAGATTCAATATGAAGGGCATCAAAAAACCCGCCAAAGGCATCCCTCAGATCGAAGTTACTTTCGATGTTGATACCAACGGTATCCTGAAGATCTCCGCCAAAGACCTGACAACAGGCAAGGAACAGTCTATCACCGTTACAGATACAGACAAAATGTCCGATGCCGAAGTGGAACAGGCGATCCGCAATGCAGAACTGTATGCAGCCCATGACCGCATGAGACAGGAAGCGATGGAACTGCCTTCCATCGGCAAACTGGCTGCAAATGAAGCCGAAACGGCTATGAAAAAGGTGGAAGACCAGCTGACAAAAGAAGAGATCCAGCTGATCAAGAAATATGTACTGGAACTGCGTGTACTGTGCAAACAGGCAAAACCCGACAAGATGACGGCAGAAGAAGTGGGCATCTTCAAGGAACACATCGACAGAGCCATGAATGCCAGTGCCAACGCCCGCAAACTGGCAAAAGAAATAGCTGAAGAAGAAGCAACAACAGAAGAAACAAAATCTCTGGACGAATAACCATATGTACACAAAAAGGCTGTTGGAACTTTTCCAACAGCCTTTCTTTGTTATTTCATCAAAACATTCCGATCCTCGACAGGTATTTATCGATACGTTCCAGTTTCGCCTCGGGGGAACGACCCATTTTTCTGCTGATAAAGGTACACAAGAGTTCCAGCGTGAACACCACCGCTACAAAGGAATTGAAAAATGCATTACTGTCCACACTGACAGTCAGCA
>JAFRZQ010000344.1 GCA_017442465.1 Anaerotignum sp.
TATGATCGCCTCCAGACTGATCGAATATCCCGGTATTTCCGAAGTGCTGCTGGAAGGCTGTGTGACATACTCCAATGATGCCAAAATGCGCAGATTGGGTGTGAAGGCGGAAACACTGGAAAAATACGGCGCAGTCAGTGAAGAAACAGCACGAGAAATGGCAGAAGGACTGGCAAAAACCAGTGGTGCTGATGTGACAATTGCAACAACTGGCATTGCGGGGCCCGGCGGCGGCAGTGAAGAAAAGCCTGTAGGCCTGGTCTATATGGGGATGTGCTATAAAGGAAAAACTTATGTGAAGAAATGTAATTTTGCGGGGAAAAGACAGGCGATCCGTGAAAGAGCGACTTATACAGCACTGGACTGGCTGAGAAAGGCGATGCTCAATGAAGAATAAAGGTGACTGGCTGCTGCTGTTGGCGGCGTTCATCGGCGGCGGTGGTTTTATCAGTCTGAAATATCTGCTGGATTGGGGTTATGATCCCTTTCAGGTGATTTTTGGGCGTTTTCTGATGGCTTCTATCTGTATGTGCGTGGTTTATCACAAACGTCTGCGGATAATTACGAAAAAAGAATGGAAGGTCGGCGGCATTTTAGGGGCGTTGCTGGCGGCAATGTTTCTCCTGATGACAGTTGGGCTGCAATATACAACACCTTCCGTCAATGCTTTCCTTGTAAATATTCCTGCGGTCATCGTGCCTTTTATCTGCTGGGGTGTGTTCAAACAGAAACCAACAAAGAATCATTTTATTGCGGCATTCATGACGTTGATCGGTGTCTGCTGTCTGTCGCTGACCAGCGATTTCCGTATCGATTTTGGGGCGGCACTGTCTCTCTTGGCAGCGGTGGCGTTCTCCTTGCAGATGGCGTTTCTGGGGAATATCACGGACGGCTGTGATTCCGTGCATATTGCGGTGACGGAAAATATTGCGACGCTGGCAGTGATGA
Source organism: Anaerotignum sp. (assembly GCA_017442465.1). Taxonomy (GTDB): domain Bacteria; phylum Bacillota; class Clostridia; order Lachnospirales; family Anaerotignaceae; genus Anaerotignum_A. Next base: position 949 of record JAFRZQ010000344.1, read on the forward strand.
CGGTCATCGTGACCTTTACCGGCTGGGACATGCCGGCTCTGACGTTGCCTTCTCTGGGGAATTTCTTTTTTCTTGGGGCATTTTGTACGGCGGCGTATTTTGTACTGCAGTCTGTGGGGCAGCAGATCACTTCTCCCAATAAAGCGGCGATCATTATTACATCCGAATCCATTTTTGCAGCGATCTTTTCTGCACTCCTCTATGGTGAGCGTATGACTCTGCGTGGATACCTGGGCTGTATCATTATTTTTGCTGCTATGGCATTGGCAGAACAGAAAAAGAGTGTTGACAAGGCGAACAAAATCGAATAAAATGAGAACAGATGAGAACAAAAGTTCGTTACAGATATTCCTTGATTTCAGAAAGGCGGATATAGAATGGCAGCAAAAAATGTGAAAGAGGATGCAAGATTTGAAGATAAACAGAAGGCTTTGGATGCAGCCCTGAGCCAGATCGAAAAACAGTTTGGCAAAGGCGCAGTGATGAAGTTGGGCGACAACAATGCACAGATGCAGGTGGAAGTGGTTCCTTCCGGTTCCCTGAGTCTTGACCTGGCACTGGGTGTTGGTGGTGTGCCCAAGGGCAGGATCGTGGAGGTGTATGGCCCCGAGTCTTCCGGTAAAACAACCGTTGCTCTGCACATGGTAGCAGAAGTGCAGAAGCGTGGCGGCATTGCCGGCTATGTGGATGCAGAACATGCCATGGACCCTACATACGCAAAGGCTCTGGGCGTAGATATCGACAACCTGTATATCTCTCAGCCTGATGACGGCGAACAGGCACTGGAAATCGCAGAAACTATGGTACGCAGCGGTGCCATCGATATTGTGATTGTTGACTCTGTAGCGGCACTGGTTCCCCGTGCGGAAATCGAAGGGGAAATGGGCGATTCCCATATGGGTCTGCAGGCAAGACTGATGAGCCAGGCTCTGAGAAAATTGACAGGTATCACAAATAAATCCAACTGCACAGTCGTTTTAAACAACCAGCTCCGTGAAAAGATCGGTGTGTCATTTGGCAACCCGGAAACAACAACAGGCGGCCGTGCGCTGAAATTCTATTCCTCCATTCGTATGGAAATCAGAAAATCTGATGTGTTGAAACAGGGTACTGAAATCGTTGGTAACCGTGTAAAGGTGAAAATTGCGAAAAACAAGGTTGCGCCTCCTTTCAAAACAGCAGAATTCGACATCATTTACGGCAAAGGTATTTCTAAAGAAGGCGATATTCTGGATCTGGCGGCAGAAGTGGATATTGTGAATAAGAGCGGTGCATGGTATGCCTATAAGGAAACACGTATCGGCCAGGGCCGTGAAAATGCGAAACAGTTCCTGAGAGAAAATCCTGATGTATGTCAGGAAATTGAAAATCAGGTAAGAGAACATTATGATCTGCCTGTGCTGGATGCGGTGGAAGCTGCAGGTGCAGATATTGCAGAAGTAGAACTGTAATAAATCATAAAAATAACCCCTTTGAGATTTTTCTCAAAGGGGTTTCTTGTATTTCAGACAAATACCATCTGTACCAGAAGCATGTAGCAGACGGTGCCGCCGAAGATGGAAAGCATGGTATTGCCTTTCCAGATATGTAACAGAGCAGTCAGTGCGGATGCAATAAGCATGGGTGCAAAACCAGCCGCAGAGGAGAAGGAGATACCCTTCAGACAATACATGACCAGCGTTGCCATGATGGCCATCGGAAGGACTCTGCCCAGATAACGAACGATCTCAGGAACTTCCTTGCCGCGGAAGATCAGAAACGGGAAGGCACGTTCCAGCAATGTGCAAAGGGCACAGATCGCAATAATGATGATGGATTGTGTAGGTGTCAGTACCATATCAGTTGCCCTCCTTTCCTGCAGGTTCGATGCGGCTTCTCAGGATGGTCAGCAGAGCAACTGTGATCAGAAGAGAAGGCAGGATGAAATTGGAAGGTCCAAAGAGAACCAGACAGACGATGCTGGAAACGAAAGCCAAGAGGGCAGGCAGTCGGTTATCCGCACCTTTCATCTGTTCGATCAGGATGACGATGAACAGAGCTGTCAGGGCAAAGTCGATACCGGTGGTATCGAAGGGGATCAGTGTGCCGATGAGAGCACCTGCGATACTCAGCACGACCCAGTAGATGACAGGCATGATGGCAGTCAGTACATAGGCCCATTTTTCATCGATGTCATCATCGAAATCGTGGGAGCAGTGCAGGGAATAGTTTTCATCTGTCAGGGAGTAGATCAGGAAATATTTCCAGAACCCGAAGGAACGGAATTTTTCAATGAAGGACAGCCCATAGAAGATGTGGCGGCTGTTTAAAAGCAGGGACATGATAGCAACGGTCGCCAGAGAAACGCCGCCGGCGAAGAAGGATACCATCAGGTATTGCAGAGAGCCTGCCAGAACGAACAGACTGCAGGCTCCGGTCCAGATGAAGTTATAGCCGGCATTCTGCATCAGAACACCATAGGCCAGCCCGACAGGAATAAAGCTGATGAAGATCGGGAAGCTATGCTTGACGGCATAGCGGAGAGTTTTTGTCATAACCATTGCTCCTTTTTTCTTTTGTATTTTACAGATAATGATAGTATTTTCGGTTAAGGGCAAGGAAGAAGACTGCCACCAGAACGGTGACTGCTTCTGCCGCAGGGATAGCCAGCCAGATGCCGTTGATACCAAGGAATTTCGGCAGGATCAAGATGCTTCCTGCAACAAAAACGAAGGTACGCAGGAAGGAGATCATCGCGGATACCTTCCCGTTGGACAGAGCCGTAAAGAAGGAGGACGCGAAGATATTGATACCTGCAAACAAGAAGTTCCACACAAAGATTTTATAGCCGTGCAGAGTGATGGCATAGGTATTTGTTTCCGGTGCGGTAAAAATACGGATCGTAGGTACAGCCATCAGATAAGAGAAGCCAAAGCATACAACGGAGGAAATCAGGATGATGCCAAGGCACATCTTGAACAGGCGTTTCAGCTGTGGGATGTTCCGGTTACCGTAGTTATAACTGAACACGGGAGCAGCACCGCTGGCAAAGCCCAGATATGCAGAAGTGAACAGGAACTGGGCGTAGAGTACGATGGTGATGGCGGCTACGCCGTCTTCCCCCAAAAGCTCCATCATTGCCAGATTGAACAGGAATGTTGTTACGGCCATGGCTCCGGAGGTCACCATTTCAGAGGAACCGTTCAAGAGCGTATGGGCGATGGTGGTGCTGTTCCATTTGGGTTTTACAAAGTACAGTACTGTTCGGGGCTTTGCAAAGTAGAACAATGCCGGAACGCCGCCGACAACGAAGCCGCTGACAGTGCCCCATGCTGCCCCAACGATCCCCATATCCAGAAGGACGATGAAGATATAGTCGAAGATGATGTTGGAGATGCCGGCACCTACATTCAGCCACAGGCCGAGATTTGGTTTGCCGGCGGTGACGAACAGCGTCTGAAACAAGGTCTGTACCACGGAGATGGTATAGAAAGCCATCATGACACTGCCGTATTTTACACAATAAGGCAGCAGGTTTTCATCGGCACCCAGGAACAGGGAAAGGGGGCGGATGAAAATGAGACAGAGGATGGAGATGATCAGCCCTGTTACAATGGCAAAGGTGGTGATAAGGGTAAAGGCGCTGCGGGCCTCATCTTCCTTGCCTTCCCCCAGGCGTCTGCCGATGATGGCAGAGCCGCCGGTGCCCAGCATGACACCCAGACCGATCAGGATATTGATCAGAGGGAAAACGATATTCATGGCGGAGAGGGCGGTCGTTCCTACATAGCGGGAAACGAAGATGCCGTCTACGATGGTGTAGGTCGCCACAAATACCAGCATGATAATGGTGGGCAGAGTAAATTTGATTAAAGATGATAATGTAAATTCTTTTGAGATATCATTTTGCATAGGATAGACCTCATTCAAAATAGGATCATTCGGTTTTCATCTGATTTACCCGATTTTCATCAGGGTGGATATAGATAGTCTTATTTGTCAGATAAATGACCATACCCGGCTTTGCGCCATTCGGTTTTTTAACGTTTTTCCTCTGGGTATAATCCACGGGGACCATGCTGCTGTTTTTCGCCTTGCTGTAGAAGGCTGCCAGATTGGCTGCTTCCTCCATGGTGGCTTCAGGCAGCTCGCTTAGTCCGTTTGTACGGATGATGACATGGGAACCGGGAATGTCTTTCGTGTGCATCCACAGGTCGGTGGGGTCTGCCACACGCAGGGTCAGTTCATCATTCTGCAGGTTGCTCTTACCAACCAGAATTTCGAAGCCATCGGAAGAAATATAGCGCATGGGCTTGGATTTTTTAGGTTTCTGCTGACCTTTTTTCTGCACCTGTCTGCGGATGAAGCCGCTTTCTGCCAGTTCGGTGCGGATCTCAGATAAATCAGCATCATCCTTGGCATTTTCCAGTGCGTTCAGCACACTTTCCAGATAAACCAGCTCTTCTTCGTTCTGCTTTTCCTGAATTTCCAAAGCCGCCAGGGTACGTTTTGCCTTGTTGTATTTTGCAAAATATTTCTGGGCATTTTCCGCGGGAGTTTTGGCAGGATCGATGGCAATTTCGATCTCAGGCATGTCTTCTTCGTAATAATCGATGGTTTTGAAAGTTGTTACGCCCTGGGGGACTGCGTAGATATTGGCTGTCAAGAGTTCACCTTTTTTCTTCCACATGTCCATGCCTTTGGTTTCTCTGCGGGTTTTCAGCTGGATCTCTTTTTTCTTCACACAGCGTTCGATATTGTTCATGATAAGTTTGCGCATATCCTGCGCTTTCTGGCGGATATGGGCTGCGTTGTCTCTTTCGTGATAAAAACCTTCCAGCAGGGCGGAAATGGTTTCAAATTCCTTTTTCTGCAGGCTGCCGAACTGAGTCATTTCCAGTACGGCAAAGTCTACGATTTTTCCGTTTTCCTGATAATAGATGGCGGGCAGATAGTTTTCTGCCTTGATGGCGTCCATAGTTTGGTCGAAGGCTTCATACAGTTTTTCACCATCTTCAATAGTGGTTTCCTGACAGGCGTTGGAGGCATCCAGTCCTGCGCGGGAGCAGATCTCTCCGGCCATGATGGGGCTGATGCCGGTATAGGTCTGATAGAGGAATTCCTGCAGTTTTCTGCCCTCCTGCAGATGCAGGGAAAGAGCGAAATCGCCGCTGGTGGCCTCCAGAGGATTTTTCTTATCCTGAGAAGGAGGGAAAACATAGTCCTTACCGGGCAGGACTTCGCGGACGGAACTCTTTTCGTGGGTGACACGTTTGATAGAATCCAGGATTTTACCGTTTTCATCAGTTAAAATCAGGTTGCTGTGCTTGCCCATGATTTCGAGGATAAGATTTTTGGTTGTGATATCGCCCATTTCGTTGGCGGATTCCACACGGATGATGACGATACGTTCAAAATTGGGCTGCAGGATATCGACGATTTTACCGCCGGCAATATGCTTACGCATGACCATGCAGAACAGGGGTGCAGTCATGGGGTTTTCTCTGTTTGTTTCTGTCAGATGCACACGGGGGTGGGCAGAGTTGGCAGAAATGATGACTTTTTTCGCACCTATACCAGGGATGCTTACAGTCATGCTGATCTCATCAGCTACGGGCTGATGGATTTTATCGATACGCCCTCCCAGAAGGGCTGTTTTCAATTCGGATACGATGGCAGATGTTGTGATGCCGTCCAGTGCCATAAAGGACACCTCCTTAAAACATTTTCTAACATTAAATTTTACCATAGAACAGGAAGTTTTGCATCTGTTTTATATCCTGTACATAAAAAGAAGGAAAATTAGAATAAAATTAAAATTAGTGTATACAATCTGCGGTTTTTGTTGCGATTGCATGAGGGAAGGGGTATAATAAACCATCTATTGGAACGCGACAAAAGAAAGGAAACCGAACATGAGTGCAACTGTAAGAAGCATGACTGGCTACGGACGCGGCGAACATATTGCGGAAGAACGTAAATTCACGGTGGAAATGAAATCCGTGAACCATCGTTATAACGATATGACCATCAAACTGCCCCGTTCTCTGGCAAGTCTGGAAGATAAGATCAAAAAAAGAATCATGCGTGATGTATTCCGTGGTAAGACTGACGTTTACATCAGCTTTGAAACCTTTTCCGCAGCCGATGTGGAAGTAAAACTGAACGAAACACTGGCAGCGGCATATATCGAAAAACTGAACCTGCTGGAAGAAAAATTTGGTCTTTCCGGCAGCGAAAGCAAACTGGAACTGGTAGCAAAATTCCCTGATGTGGTGACAGTAGAAAAAGCACAGCAGGAAGAAGCGGTCATCTGGGATGCCCTTTCCCCTGCGCTGGATGAAGCTGTGGAAAAATTTGTTGCCATGAGAACCGTAGAAGGCGAAAACCTGAAAAAGGACATCCTGCTGAAGGGCGAAAAAATCAAGGCTCTGGTAGCAGAAGTAAAGGAACGTTCCCCTCTGGTGGTTGTAGAATATCAGGAAAAACTGAACAACAGACTGAAAGACCTGCTGGGTATGGTGGATGTAGACCCTCAGAGGATCGCAACAGAGGTTGCTGTTTTTGCAGACAGAGGCTGTGTGGATGAAGAAGTGACAAGACTGGAAAGCCATCTGGTGCAGCTGAAAGATATTCTGGAAGGCGGTGGTCAGGTTGGCCGTAAGCTGGACTTCCTGATCCAGGAAATGAACAGAGAATCCAATACGATCGCTTCTAAGGCAAACGATATCCAGATCGTGAAAGCGACTATCGAACTGAAGAGTGAGATTGAAAAGATCAGAGAACAGATCCAAAACTTAGAGTAAAAGTTTTCACAATTATGAAGGGGATGCAAGTATGAAAAAACAGGGTATTTTATTGATCATTTCCGGCCCTTCCGGTTCCGGCAAAGGAACGATCGTAGGTCAGTTGTGCGAAAAGAATGACTTTGCGCTTTCTATTTCCGCGACCACAAGAAAACCCAGAGAAAATGAAGAAAACGGTGTGCATTATTTCTTCCACACAAGAGAAGAATTCGAACAGATGAGAGACCGTAAGGAACTCTTGGAATGGGCTGAATTCTGCGGAAATTACTACGGCACACCCAGAAAATATGTTACTGAACAGCTGATGCAGGGCAAAAATGTTATCCTGGAAATCGAAGTACAGGGTGCACTGCAGGTGAAGAAGATATATCCTGAAGGTGTACTGGTATTTATGGTTCCTCCCAATCTGGAAGAACTGGGCAGACGCCTGACAAACCGCGGCACAGAAGATAAGGAAACCATCAATATGCGCCTGCGCCGTGCACTGGAGGAAATGGAGCTGGTGGATGAATATGACTATCTGGTCATCAATGACACCATCGAACAGGCAACAGAAGATATTCTGACCATTGTGGATGCCGAAGGCATGAAATGCAGCAGAAACAAAGATATCAAAAAGATTTTCAAAGGAGAGATGTAATTATGTTAAGACCTTCTTATTCTGATTTATTGGATGTAATCACAAGAGATGCTGAAGACGAAACCATCGGCAGCAGATATACAATCGTTATCGCAGCGGCAAAAAGAGCAAGACAGCTGGTAGACAATGCAGCTCCTCTGGCAGATGAAATCAAGGTAAACAAACCTGTTTCCATCGCTGTACAGGAACTGTATGAAAGCAAGATCAAAGTACGTCAGGGTCAGCCTATCGTAGAAAGAGAAAAAGGCGAACTGGCAGAAGTGGTTTTCGACTGCATGGCAGAAGAAGAAGCGGCTGCAGCGGCGGCAGAAGCAGCTGAAATCGAAGAATAATTTTGGAATGAAAGCCCGTATATACGGGCTTTTCCTGTAAGGAGGTGAGAAATGATGTATGCAAAGGTGATTGTAGGGCTGAATAACCCTGCCATGGATAAAATGTTTGATTATGCAGTTCCAGAGAAAATGAAAATCTGTCAGGGCGTTCGTGTCATCGTGCCCTTTGGCAGAAGGAATGCGAAATCGGAAGGCTATGTCATTTCTCTCTCAGAAGAAACGGATGTACCGCAGGATAAGATCAAAAAGATCCTTGAAGTGCTGGATGATGGGAAGCCGACCTTTACACCGGAACTGATTGAACTGGCAAAGTGGATGCAGGAGAGATATTTCTGTACTCTGAATCAGTGCTTGCAGGCCATGATGCCATCTGGTATCCGCACCAAAAGCCAGTGGACGGTCAGTCTTCTGGATTTTGATGATGAAATGAAATTGACGCCAAAGGAAAAACTGCTGGTGGATTTTATCGGAGAACGAAACAATGTACCTCTGGATGAAATTCAGGCGGAATTCAGCGGAAAGGTACTGGATTTCCTGCGGAAGATGGAAGAAAAAGGCCTGCTGGAATTAAAACAGCAGCTCCACCGCAGTGATTATAAGAAAGAAAAACGGTTGCTTTCTTTGGACATGGCGCATCCTTTGCTGGAGGCGGCATGGCGGAAGGCTGAGCGGGATAAACGTCTGGAAGGACAGAGATTGATTTTGGAATACCTTCAGAACGGCGAAGAAGTAACAGCGGAAGACCTGAAGGAAAAATTCGGTATCACCGATTCTCCTATCAGAACTTTACTGGGGAAAGGGATTCTGAAAGAACGAAAACAGACAGAACTGCGGGATGTTTTTGATGCGGAGGATTTTGAACGGACAACAGCCTTCGTTCCTACGGAGGAACAGGCGGCGACCTTGTATGCCATCCGTAAGGAAATGGAACAGAAAGAAAAACGCCCTGTTCTGCTGCATGGGGTAACTGGCAGCGGCAAAACGGAAATTTATATGCAGTTGATAGCTGATGCGATCGAAAAGGGGGAGCAGGCTATTGTTCTTGTGCCGGAAATCGCCCTGACACCGCAGATCCTGGAACGGTTCATTTCTCGTTTCGGAGATAAAGTCAGTGTGACTCACAGCCGCCTTTCCATGGGCGAAAGAGTAGACCAGTGGAAAAAGGCGAGGGATGGCGAGATTTCTGTTATCATCGGCCCTCGTTCTGCATTATTTATGCCGTTTACGAATGTTGGCATCATCATCATGGATGAAGCCCATGAAAACAGTTACGTTTCCGACATCACACCAAAATACGATACAAAAGATGTGGCGGCAGCTGCCGCAAAAAAATATAACTGCCTGTTTTTGATGGGGACAGCAACCCCTGATCTTGTGAGCTATCACAAGGCAAAAGAGGGAGAATATCTCCTGCTGAAGCTGAAGGAGAGAACAGGCGGCGGTACATTGCCCGAAGTTTTCGTGACGGATATGCGAAAGGAACTGGCAGAGGGCAATCGATCTGCCTTTGGCAGAGAACTGCAGGAGTCCATTCGGGAAAATCTGCAAAAGGGTGAGCAGACCATGCTTTTTCTGAACCGCAGAGGCTATGCCACATTTGTTTCCTGCAGAAGCTGCGGGGAGGCGATGAAATGCCCCGAATGCGATATTACTTATACGTATCATGAAAAAGAAAAGGCCCTTGTATGCCATTACTGCGGCAGAAGGGCGGATATTCCGCAGGTATGTCCTAAATGCGGCTCAAAATATATCCGTTATTTCGGAACGGGTACGCAGAAAATCGAGGAAGAAGCAAAAAAACTGTTCCCTGAAGCAAGGATTTTAAGAATGGATTTAGATACCACGCTTACAAAACACAGTCATGAACAGATACTCGAAACTTTCGGAAAAGGGAAAGCAGATATCCTCATCGGCACCCAGATGATCGCCAAAGGACA
>JAFRZQ010000345.1 GCA_017442465.1 Anaerotignum sp.
AAGAGCCCTATGGTGCGATGCGGCATCTGAATATCATTGCCAACGGAGAAACGGTTTATCAGGATGCCAGTCAGGAGAGCTATATGGATGGCAGATGGTTCCGCATTCACGGAATGATTTTCCTTGCATTGGTAGATAATGCGGATTATTTTTCCTATGCACTGCATCCTGAGGGGACTCCAAACGGCTATCTGGAAAAGCAGTTTAGTCGTGATGATGCAAAAATGTATTTTGGCGATAAAGAGTTAAGAGAATTTGCCAAGGATGAAGAAACATTTAAGAATTTTGTTTCTGCCATCAACAGATATTTCTATGAAGGTATTACGAAACCGGAGCAGATCAATTCTTTGATGGAGGCGGAGAATGCACAATTTCGCATGAACGATATGCTTTACGGCAAAGAGAAGGCGGAATTGATTGCAGAGACAGGCGTCGAAGGGGTCAGCATGACCTATCAAATGATACATGCGGATAGCCTTGTGTATCATATCGCCAATGAGCAGGGATTGACCTCATCTAACCCTTTGGATTATATCAATTGCGAGGAATACGAGGAACTGGTGAAGATCGGTGAACCTGCTCTCAGAGAATTTCTGGCGACCTTTGCGGAGGGCAGAGCAGGGGATGGGCTGGAAGCCTATATCATGATGTTTGCCTGTCAGGACATTCTGGGAGAAACGAGAAGACCAGATCTGAAACCTTCAGAATGGTATTGGCTTTATGCGGCACTGGATTCTACGTTGGCAGCGAATTTTGCCTACAATAAATTGGTTTATACTCCTGAACTGGAGAAGAATTATAGTCTGGGTATCAAAGATGTGGATGAATGCAGTATTATCCGTGTCGGTGAAGATGATCGCATCAAAGCGGTCTATGATGCCATTGAAAGCAGATATAATCCCGATGGCGTAATGCTGGGACATACGGTGCAGATGTACGCTCCGTATATCTATAAAATCCATGAAGAAGGCAAACGGATGCAGGTCTTTACGACGATTTTTGAAGAGAGTTATGTTCTGACTCGTACCCAAAAGGGCTATGGTTTCTTTGAACGGGGCGGTTCTGTGATCCCGACCCGACTGGATTTTGAAAAACAGAACGGCCAGTGGGTGCTGCAGGAATGGACAGAAGCCAAAGATGGCAGTGATTATGACGATTCTATTAAAGAAATGTGCAAAGGTCATATTGGGCTGGCGAAGGTGATGATGGTCGGTGGAAATTACCATGAACTGATGTGGCAGAATATGATTTATTACATGAACGCCCATTACGGCGGTCTGAACATTCCTGTGTATGTTTCTTCCTATACCGATGCGGAAACGCTGGAAAAAGTAAGTGAATTTATTCGTGTTGTTCCGATGTTTGAATAAAACCAAGGGGGATATCCCCCTTGGTTCTATTTTTTTGTATTTGGAATATCCTTCTATTGTATGGATACGATTTCAATAGAACGGGGGACAAAGTATGGAAAAATTCGATATTTATCAGGACATTGCAGAACGGACAGGCGGAGATATTTACATCGGTGTGGTGGGGCCCGTGCGTACGGGGAAATCCACATTCATCAAGCGGTTTATGGATCTGCTTGTGTTGCCTAACATTACAAATACCTATACCAGAGAGCGGGCGAAGGATGAACTGCCCCAGTCCGCCAGCGGCAGGACGATCATGACCACAGAGCCGAAATTTGTGCCCAATGAAGCGGTAGAGATCACATTGGGGGGCAATGCGGATGTTCGGGTGCGGATGATAGACTGTGTAGGTTATCTGGTGCCGGAGGCGGAGGGACACATGGATGGGGAACTGCCCCGTATGGTACATACGCCCTGGTCGGAAAATGCCATGCCTTTTCGGGAGGCAGCGGAAATGGGGACGAAGAAAGTCATCACCG
>JAFRZQ010000346.1 GCA_017442465.1 Anaerotignum sp.
ACACCGAAGAAAAATAGAGATTTCCTCTAATTTTGTTGTTGGAATTAGATATTACAGGTTGTACAAATTTGCATGACGGCTATCTGCATAAATTTGGAAAAAGGGGGAAGAACCCTAAAATGCAATGCTAAAGCGAAATGCGAATTATGCTGCGAAGAGGCATATAACTGCCGTTTTGTTAAATAGTGAAATAAATAATAGGCATATTACTTCTGAAATGGATTAAAAATCTACCACAAAAGACACGAACGGGAAAGAGTAAATATTGACGGTTTTGATACGAAAATTAGTTCGTTGCATATTTCACAGAATTACTAGATTTTGTTACTATAAATATTGTTATACTCCATTAGAAAAAAGGCATAGGGAACTTTTTGCGTATTAGAACTGAAGAAAGTTCCCTATACTGATTTTGATATCATTTAAAAATGGACTGGCTACAATTTATAGCCAGTCCATTTTTGGTATGCGTGGATTTTCTTTATTTCTTTTTCATTAGGAAACTACTTCATAACCTACTTTTCTTTAGCATATACATAACCAAGCGATACTTAGAGGAGTGCTTGGTTTGAAGACTTATATTGAGGAAAGGGCGGTTGAGGTCGCGAAATTCATGATCCATACCAATGCCACTGTGCGGGAAACGGCGAAGAAATTCGGCATTTCCAAATCCACGGTGCATACAGTAGTTTCTATCGGTGTCGGTTGTATTGGGTGTTTGAATTCCATAATTTTTAATGAAAAGGGACAAGCTCTTTTAGGGCTTGTTCTTTTAGTTTTGGCATTTTATTTGTATATAGAAAAGCCATTCCATAACGGGATGGCTTTCATTTCTGGGAATTATTTTTTCTGTGCCAGTTCGAACAGTTCTTTTTTGGAATGAATCTGCAGTTTGGAATAGAGATTTTTACGGTAGCCTTTTACGGTGCCGATGGTCAGATTCATTTCTTCTGCAATTTCAGAATTGGTATATCCCTGCAGGATCAGTTCTGCCAGACGCAGTTCCTGAGGAGAAAGTTTGTCAAAGCTGTTTTCATCCAGTGCATCTGCCACCGTAGAGGGGGATGTTTCTGCTGCCATTTCAACTGTCTCCTTCGGATGGGTATGGAAGGCATAGATCAGATGGGGCTGCAATACGAAATACAGCAGCGCCACCGCAACGGCGATGGAGAAATACAGGATACACAGCAGAGTTTCGGAGTCGCGGAATGCTTCCAGCATCGCTGTATGAATGAGAACCGTCAGGAATGCAAGGAAAACAATGACAGGTGTGATTGTGCGGGAGGGGTATCGGTTCATGATGGCGATACCCATCAGTGCATACAGGCTCAGCATAGCCATCCCTGCTGCAGCCAGAACAGCGGGCAAGGTGCCAATGGCGGGAAAATACTGAGAAACTGGAATCAGCAGGAACCCCAGCGCAGACAGACCCACCAGATAAGGGCAGCAGGTCAGGGGATGGATGCTGCGGTATTTCCAGAGGAAAAACAGTACCAGAGCCATGATAGCAGCAGAGGCGTAATAGATAGACACCCCGTGAGGTATGGTTTCCGCAATGCTGTTGCCAAAAAGGGTCAGCAGACCGCCCAGAAACAGCAGCAGATAAATTTTGGAGAAAAATTTCTTCGGTCGGGTAAAGCTGTCATTTTTCTGTACCAGAATGGGCCATTCACTGCCGGGCAGCCAGAAGAAGAATATCAGCAGACTGATCAGCGCTATGATAGAGAAGATATGGAACACAGAAAAGGGAATGGGAAACCATTCATTCTGTAATATTGCTACCAGAAATTCTGCAAAGGGATACATCAGGGTCAGGTGCAGGATGGTGGACTTTTCTGAGAAAAGATTGACCATCAGCGCTGTTTCAAAGCCGATCATGAAAATACAGAAGAAATAATGGATATAAAACAGCAATACCTGTGTTTGCGGAGATGTAGGCAAAAAAAGACCAAGGATCGCCGCCAGTGCGATAGCGGCAGAGACCCGCTCCGCCCAGACGATCTTTCCGGGGAATGCCAGCATGAAAAGAATCGAAAGGAGATAGCCGGCAACCACCAGCAGTGTTGTGCTGTCTACATCAATAGGTAATGGTGTGCGTCCGCCGATGGACAAAGTATTAGAAGAAAAGAAAATGATACCCATCTGCCAGGTGACAAAAAGGGAAAAGCATAAGAGCATCCGCAGGGGGATTTCTTTTCTTATGGATTGGTTATGGGATAAAACCTCCGCTGGGGTGAGGCGCTGGGGTTCGGTTTTTATATTTATTTTCATAATATGTACGCCTACCTTTCTATGATAGAACATATCGGAGTATTTGGATACAGAACACTTTTCGCAAGAAAAAGTTGAAAAAAGTATAGCATATAATGAAAAAATCTTCAAATTTTTATAAATTTCAGCACAAAAAAGCAGAATACCCCCTTTTGGGGGGTAGAAAAGCTGAAAAACATAAATTAAAATACTAGTGAAAGTATAGGAAAAGTAAGAGATAAAAGAAAATAAGATATGAAAAGCGGAAAGGAGATGTTTTTATGAAGAAGAATTTATTCATGTGCATGACAGCATTTCTGTTGTCCTTTGTGATGGCATTTTCTCTGGCGGCCTGCGGCAGTGGCAGCGAACCGGCATCTTCTGAACCAGATCAGCAGGAAGTAGAAGAAGTTGTTGAAGATGTCTATGGTACAAAGACAATGGCGTATTTCCATAAATATCTGGTTGGCGGTGCCTACACCATGGAATCCAAGTATGATATGGATGGAATGGAAGTGACATCTTATTCCGCGGTGGATGGGAACCAGATGTATTCCAAGACAACGATGGACGGCATGGAAAGCATCTTGATCCTGACGGAGGATGCCCAGTATATCCTTGACCCTGCTTCCAAAATGGCGATCAAAATGGCGATCGGTGCCGATGGCAGTGGTCTGAGTACACAGGAAATGTTTGCAGAGGAAGAAGCGAACTATGAAACAGCCGTATCCACAGGGGATATGGATGTGAATGGGAAGACATATTTCTATGAAGAATTTATCGTAGAAGATATTTCCGTGAAATACTGCTTTGACGGCGATGATATGAAATATATCCTGACCGAAGCAGAGGGTATGGAAATTGCTATGGAGATCATCAGCATGGAAAAAGGCGCAGATGCAGATCTGTTTGTTGTGCCTGATGGTTACGAAGTAATGGCATTTTAAATAAGGAAATAACAGAACGTTTTTATATAGACAGAAGGAGGTATGACTATGGCATTCTGTACAAATTGTGGAACACAGCTTCCTGATGGCAGCAGATTTTGCGGCAACTGTGGCGCACAGCTGGGCGGCGTAGCCCCTGCTCCTCAGATGGGTCAGCCCATGGCACCCGGTATGATGCAGAAAAACGGCATTGTATTTTCTAAAGCCGATGAGATCGATTTTGAGATTTACGGCGATGATATGCAGTTGGTTGAAATCGAACTGGATCCCGGCGAAAGTGTGATCGCGGAAGCCGGCGCCATGAACTATATGGATTCCTGCATCAAAATGCAGACCATCTTTGGTGATGGCAGTGGTGCGGATCAGGGCAAGGGCTTCG
>JAFRZQ010000347.1 GCA_017442465.1 Anaerotignum sp.
CCCCTCCAAATCTTATGATTATGGGGAAGTATACCATAGGATCTTCAAATTGAAAAGAGCATAACAAACATGGCAGCATCTTAAGAAGGTATTTTTATCAAAGTTTCTCCATGCATTTTTCTTTCCTGAAAATCCCTGTTGACAAACACATACTACAATGATATGATTTCAACCGCGGTTAGCTTTGACTAACAAAAGGAGGGAAATATGAACTATATCTGGATCAATCCCGTTACAGCCAATATGTATGATCCCAAGGCCCTGCAGGATTATCTGGCATCCCATGGGTTCATCATGGTCGAAGCATCTGCCCATTGGCTCGAAACGGTAAAAGAAAAATATAAACGGGCAACTGAAACAACAGAACATACCATAATCGATATGCGTTGTCCAAGGATCATTGATCTGGTAAACGCATACGAACTGACAGAACAGGTAACGATCCCCGACATCGAGCCGATCCTCATCCATTGCGGACGGGAATTAAGCGAGAGAGAGGACCTGCGGGGACATGAAAAAATCATCACTACCCCCTGTCAGGCATTAGCAGATCTGGGTAATTCCCTCGGTTTACCCAATACGACCTTTGTTCGATGGAATCAGCTTCTAGACTCCCTCGGCAGCGGGCTCACGGCTATTCCGCCAGAGAAAAGCCCTATCCCGCCCGGTTTTTTTGATGAACTGAACTGTAAAAAAATATCCGTCACAGGAAGAGAAGCGATCTGTGATTTATTTGAAAACTTCAGCCCGGAAGAATATTCACTCATTGAATTATTATACTGCAAAGAAGGCTGCCACAATGGTGACGGTATCGAAAACAATAAATAATCCTACCCCTTCTGTACGATTTCTATTTATCTTTCCTTAAGGAAATGTTATACTGATAAAAATCGTACTGACCGCAAAGGGTAACACCTGAGCGAAAAGGCGTACAGACAGTATTTTGGATATAAGGGTAATTTACCCTTTTGTTGGTCTGCGCTTTTCGTGCAGACCTTTCTGTTTTTAAGGAGAAATATTTATGAAAAAAACATTTTCGGCCTTTGCGCCGTTTCTTGGCATAGGGATTTTCTTTGGCCTATGGTTCATCCTCTGCAGACTGGAGATCTTCAGTACTTATGTACTGCCTACACCGGAAAAGGTTTTTGACAGTTTTCTGAAAATGCTGGCATCCGGCGAAATATTCGAAGATGTAGTCATCAGTTTTTCCCGCGTGTTCAAGGGTTTCTTTATCGCTTTTGTGCTTGCTTTTGCACTGGGGATGTTTCGGATCCTTGTGCCCGCTTCCGAAAAATATTATGAATACATCGTGCAATTTTTCCGGAACGTACCTCCCCTGAGCCTGATCCCTCTGCTCATCCTTTGGTGCGGCATCGGGGAAATGACAAAGACTGTCATTATCATTCTGGCGTCTTTCTTCCCCATGTATCTGAACATCGTCAAAGGGTTTACCGGCTGCGATAAAAAGCTGCTGGAAGTAGGCGATGCCTTCGGCTATTCCGGATTTGAAAAATTCAGACACATCGTACTGCCCTACGCTTCTGCTGATATTCTGGTTGGTATGCGTATCGGTATGGGTTACAGCTGGCGCGCCATCATCGGTGCAGAAATGATCGCCGCCTCCAGCGGTATCGGCCACATGATCCTGTTTGCCCAGGAAATGAGCCGTACAGATAAGGTCATCGTCGGTATCTTTGTTATCGGTATCGTCGGACTGGTAACAGATAAGCTTTTTGGTATTGCATTAAACAGATTATTCAAAGGAAATGGTGAAAATGGCTGGAATTGAATGTAAAAACATACACAAAACCTATCCTGTTGATGAACGTACATTACATGTATTAAAAGGCATTGACCTGCATATTCCGGAAAAAAGCATCACTGTGATCCTGGGCAGAAGCGGCTGCGGCAAAACGACTCTGCTCCGTCTGGTCGGTGATCTGGAAAAACCTGACTCCGGAGAGATCCACTTTGATGCAGAACATAAAACAGCCTTTGTTTTTCAGGAATCCCGCCTGATGCCATGGCTGAATGTTTGGGACAATGTGATTTTTGGTCTGAAAAAACAGGAAGTAAAAAAAGAAACCATTCAGGGCATCATAGACACGGTCGGTCTGAAGGGCTTTGAAAAAGCATATCCCCATCAGCTTTCCGGAGGGATGCAGCAGCGTGCGGCCATCGCAAGGGCATTGGCCTATGAACCTTCCTTCATTATGATGGATGAGCCTTTTGCCGCTCTAGATTATTTCACCCGTGACCAGATGCAGAAGGAACTGCTCCGCCTGCAGCAAAGCCGCGGTGCAAGTATCCTCTTCGTGACCCACAGCATAGATGAAGCCCTGCTTCTGGGGCATAAGATCGTGGTCATCGAAGATGGTGTGGTAAAACGAGAATTTTTTATCAAGACAGACAGCGGTGTACGAGACCTGCTCTCTACCGTCTTTATCGACCTGAAACGGGAAATCATCAACGAGCTTGATTTATAAGAGTTATTCCTGCAATGGCAGGGAAACAATAAAAATGAAATGATTTAGGAGGAAATACACATGAAAAAAAGATTTATCGGCATAACAATGGCAGCTCTGATGGCTGCGACAGCACTGACAGGCTGCACTTCCGCGGAGGAATCTCTGGATAAACTGACATTTACCTATGTAACATCCCCCCTGAATGTGCCTTCCATCATTGAAAAGGAAAAAGGCATCTTTGCAAACACATTTGCAGATATGGATATTGCAGTGGAATATGCGGAGATCACCTCCGGTGCAGATCAGACACAGGCTCTGGCTTCCGGTGATGTGCAGGTGCTGTATGCGGTCGGTGCCACATCCGTCATCCTGTCTGCTGCAAATGATGCGGATATCAAAGTGCTGAATATGTACAGCCGTTCCCCCAAGGCTTTCTGCATGTACGCTCAGGATACAGCTCTGACAACACCCGAATCCCTGCGCGGCAAAACTATTGCAGGCCCTGTTGGTACAAACCTGCATGAACTGCTTGTTTCCTATCTGGCAACTGCAGATATGACACTGGAGGATGTAAACTATGTGAATATGTCCATCCCTGAAGCAAAAGCAGCCCTGGACGGCGGCAGCATCGATGTGGCTTTGGTAGCTGGTGCAACTGCTTACACAGCAAAACAGCAGGGGTATCATCTGGTGGCTGACGGCGAAGGTCTGATCGATGCCATCATCGCAGTAGCAGTTACAGATGAATTCTACAACACCCATCCCGAAATCATCGAAAAACTGGAAGATGCACAGGATGAGATCGCAGCATACATCCGCGAAAACGAAGCTGAAACTATGAATATCGTGGCAAAAGCACTGGATCTGGATGCTGCAGCAGTCGCTGAAATGTATGAATACTACAACTTCTCCACAGAGCTGACAGAGGCAGATAAATCCGGTTTCCAGAGA
>JAFRZQ010000348.1 GCA_017442465.1 Anaerotignum sp.
ATACCGGAACCTACGATGTTTTTCGCAACGTGTCTTGCTGCGTAGCAAGCGGAACGGTCTACTTTTGTGGGGTCTTTACCGGAGAAAGCACCGCCGCCGTGAGCAGCGTAACCACCGTATGTATCAACGATGATCTTTCTGCCTGTCAGACCGGAGTCACCCATAGGGCCGCCGATTACGAATCTGCCTGTAGGGTTGATGTAGTATTTTGTGTTTTCATCCAGCAGTTCTGCAGGGATCACTTTCTTTACTACGTTTTCAATGATGTCTTTTTCGATCTGGCCGTGTTCTACATCGGGATCGTGCTGAGAGGATACAACAACTGTATCTACTCTTACGGGCTTATCATCTACATATTCTACTGTTACCTGTGCTTTACCATCGGGACGCAGGTAAGCCAGTGTGCCGTTTTTACGAACTTCTGTCAGTCTTCTTGTCAGTTTGTGGGACAGGGAGATAGGCAGAGGCATCAGTTCTTCTGTTTCGTCACATGCGAAACCGAACATCATACCCTGATCGCCGGCACCTGTATCAAATTCGCTGTCGTCTTCGCCTGTTTTGTTTTCCAGAGAGTGGTCAACGCCCAGTGCGATATCAGGGGACTGACCGTGGATCGCTGTCAGTACGGAGCAAGTTTCGCTGTCGAAGCCGTATTTTGCTCTTGTATAGCCGATTTCTGTCAGTGTTTCTCTAACGATTTTTTCAACGTCAACGTATGCTTCTGTTGTGATTTCACCCATTACCATGATCATACCTGTTGTTGTGCAAGTTTCGCAGGCAACACGGGAATTAGGGTCTTTTGCCAGCAGTGCGTCCAGCACGCCGTCGGAAATCTGGTCACAGATCTTATCGGGATGTCCTTCTGTAACAGATTCGGAAGTGAATAATCTTCTGCTCATGTTCTGTTCTCCTTTTTTCTACGCAAATTTTTTCCAACTGTAAATAAAGTTTCTAAGGAGAGATCTCAAAGAAAATCCATTCGTAAACCTTCGGTTTACTCATTGATTTGCTACGCAAATCATTTTTTGTATCTGTGACCGATAAACCTTGCAAGCAAGTTCATCGTTCCCATCTACAAAAATGGCTTTCTCCGCTTTAAACAAAAAAATAACCCCAACAGGGGTCTTCTAATGTAATCTCATCTTCCGCAAACTATGCGGGGGAATTGGCACCGATGCGTTTCCGCCGGTTGCCGGGTGTCACAGGGCCCTGTCCCTCAACCACTCTTGATAAGTCCTTTATTTACTTTCTGCGATATTGTATCAAGTATACAACATCCTGTCAATAAAATTTCCCAAGAAAAATCTTCCTTTTCCGAAGTTTGCCAGTTTGCATAGGCAAAACCTCGAAAAAAGAGATTTTTCCGTGATTTTTCTGATATTACAAATCGAATTCGTTGATGAAAACACCGCTGTACTGGGGCAGACCGAACCGCTCCATGAACCACTGACATTTGCAGAGGAAGAGGTAATAAATATTCAGTCCACAGCCATGGAGACTTTCAAAATTCCCCTGCCCCTTGGAAATGAGGATATCCGCTTCATCTAATGCTTTTTTCGCTTCTGCAGAAAGCCAGGGGATATATGTGCCGGCAATATTCGTGCCGTTGGGGATGACCTTGCCGCAGTTTTCAATGCCTACCTGCAGTGCATCCTCCATGGTGGCATCGTTCAGCACAGGCTCACCACGGACGATGATTGTACACTCTACATGAGGTGCCATTTTTGCAATCGTTTCCAGCAGCAGTTTATCCAGAACGATCTCGCCGCAGTTATCGGTCATGTAAACCAGTTTTCTTGCTGTTTTCAGGGTTTCGGTAAATTTTTTATATGTATCTTCTGAAAGAGGCAGCGTTTCTGCCTGTTCCAGAAATTCCATGAGTTTTCCATCATCCACGCTATCCATGGCACCAAAATCGATAAAATTGCCGATCTGGGCAAATCGCAGGGCCAGAGCCAACGGGTCAGCGCCTTCACTGATTTTTGTTCGGATTTCATCTTCCTTTTCCAACAGCATAGCGTTATAGCCCTTTTTCAGTTCATCAAAGCTGAAGGGCTTGCCGAAATATTCCTCATGCAGTCTGCCGATATGGGAAAGCAAAACGGGTGCAGGTTCCTCCGCCGCATTGTTTGCAATGATCCCCAGAACTTTTCCCAGATATTCCGCCTTTTTCTCCTCATCGGGATATTTCTTAATATTTTCCGCCTGCCTTTTTACCAGACAATGCATACATTCTGCGCTGACCTTCATTCGCCGTCACCTTCTCTGTTCAAAATGGGCAGGAGTGCTTCGCCCCATGCTTCCACCAGCATATCCAGCTTCCAAGCCGCATTGGCAGGGCTGGTGGAAGGCATCTGCTGCGCTTGTATACCCAATCGTTTTTCCTGATGCTTTACAAATAATTTATAGGATGTGCCGCCGTTACAGAGGATGGGGATGTTTCCCGTTACCGCGAGAATACGTTCCAAATCCGCCGGCTCCACATTGCGGATGCTGCTGTCGCTGGAGCCAATAATGTCACAGCTATGGATGACATCATGCAAAGCAATATGATTCCGCAGCAGTAACGCTTTCTTTTCTTCGATGGTCTGAGGAACTTCCTCTCCTGTCACCGCCGCCAGCATCTTCCAGAAGCGGTTCTGGGGATGACCATAATAAAAACCGACCTCACGGGATTTTCTGGAGGGGGCTGTCCCAAGGATCAGCACTCTGCTGTTTTCGTCACAGACAGGAGCAAATTCCTGCGTCACTCTCTCCCATTTCTTTTCTTCTTTCATAAAATCACGCTTCTTTCAGCCATCTTGCCACATCCAGTGCATGATAGGTGATGAGAATGGTTGCCCCGGCGCGCTTCATGGCGATCAGGTTTTCCATGACGATACGCTTTTCATCGATCCAGCCCATCTGTGCTGCCGCCTTCACCATGGCGTATTCGCCGC
>JAFRZQ010000349.1 GCA_017442465.1 Anaerotignum sp.
GGCTGAAGCAATACAGATCAGCAGGGTGGATGCCCATGTATTTCATGGTGCCGTATGCATTTTTTCCAAATACGATCTCGATCATGTCCGTACCTCCTTTTTTTCATTCTAGCGTATTTTACCTTTGAAATCCACATAATCTTGATGGAAGGGAAGTGGGGGAATGAAACGGTTTCTGGGGATCCTGTTTTTATATGTCATGCTGGCGGTACTTTTCCTGCCGCTGGCGGTAACACTGCTTCTGGGCGGCAGCATTGTCCGGATATAGTTTTTCGGAAGGAGAATAAATTTTCTCTGTCTGGGCAACAATAGCATCGGAGGTGCTATTGCATATGAAGAAAAACGAGGAAAAAAAAGCAAGACGGGTGCAGACGGCAGCCATCTGCTGCTGCCTGTGCCTTCTGGCAGTAGGGGCAGGGGTAACCTATCGGGCCTTTGATCAAAGCCATCTGAAGCAGACGGAAGAGGAAGCGGCACAGCCTGTAACAGCGGCAAAAACGCCCACCATTGAAGTGGCAGCCATGGAACGGGACAAGCAGAGCCGGGATGCCGGGGAGCAGCCGGAAGTGGAAAAACCGAGAGAAAGCAAGCCTACATTTGCCTATCCCCTGCAGGGGGAAGTGCTGCTGCCCTACAGTGTCGATCATGCGATCTATGACCCTACGCTGGACCAGTACCGTACCAATGCTTCCATCAGTCTGGCAGCAAAACAGGGCGATACTGTAAAAGCTGCAGCCGATGGCACGGTACAGGAAATTTCTGCAGACGCAGAAAGCGGTATGATGGTGGTGATCGCCCATGGGGAAAACTGGCTGACTACATACGGTCAGCTGGAGGAGACCGTAAAAGTGAAAAAAGGCGATACTGTGACACAGGGACAGGCCATCGGCACAGTGGCTGCCCCTACAAAATATGGCTCTGCTCTGGGGACACACCTGGAGTTTGCCATGGAGCAGAATGGTGCACCGCAGGATCCTGCGAAATATCTGAAATGATCTGAAAAGAAGTCTTTGTGTATTTTTCACAGAGGCTTCTTTTTATGAGGTGGAAATTTCCGGTTTTCTTGTTTTTTTGCAGAAAATTGCTTTACGAAATTTGGGAAAGGGGATAAAATGATGGGACAAGGGTAATCAAAAAGACAAGGGGGATGCACTATGAAGCGTTTGTCTATCGTAAAAGGTGATATTGTAAAGATGAAAACAGACGCCATTGTCAATGCGGCCAATACGTCCCTGCTGGGAGGCGGCGGCGTAGATGGGGCGATCCATCGTGCTGCGGGGCCGGAGCTTCTGGCAGAGTGTGAAACACTGAATGGCTGCCGCACAGGTGAGGCGAAGATCACAAAAGGATATAAACTGAAAGCGAAATACGTGATCCACACTCCCGGTCCGATCTGGCGCGGCGGTAAGTGGGGCGAAGCGGATCTTTTGGCAAACTGCTATAAAAACTGCCTTGCACTGGCAAAGGAAAATGGGGTGAAGACCATTGCCTTCCCTTCCATCAGTACAGGGGTATACCGTTTCCCTGTAGATCAGGCGGCAAAAATCGCTGTGGGCGAGATCCTCAGTTTTCTGGATCAGGACGATTCCGTTGATCAGGTGACCATTGTCTGCTTTGATGATAAAACAAAAGAATATTATTTGGATGCACTGGCAGAACTGCAGGCATAAAAATACACAAAAAAATGGGAAACTCCGAAGAGATATTTTCGGAGTTTTTTATTTTGTACAATATACAGAAAATATTATGTTAATATATACGCGTTCTGTGGACGAACACTCTTTTGTGGATAATGGGGAGAAAAGGGTTGTTTTATCCACATAGAAAAAGCCTAAAACACAAGTTTTCCACAAAGTTATTCACATTGTCCACAGGAGGTTGCAGAAAAAAAGAGGAGAAAAAAGAGAACAAATGTGTTTTTTGCAGAAATTTGAAAAGCCTGAAAAATCAGCATTCTTTATTTTGAGAAAAAAGTCTGAGGCCGTATAAATAGAATTATGGAAACCGTTTTTTGAAAAATGTACAAACTTTTTTGTTGGTATTGTCGATGAAATTTTCGGTGGAAAATAGGAAAAAATTTTGTAAAAGAAAAAGGGATTTGCAAAAATATGGAGAATATTAAGAATAAGCGGATTCTCATCCGTTGACTTTGAATCAAGCCGGCATGGTCGGTTTCGATATCATTCACCGATCCTCCTGCGTTATGAGAGGATCACGAAGGGAGTTGTTTTTATGCGTTACAACATTATTGGTAAGAACATCGATGTATGGGACAAAACAAAGGAAATGGTTGAAAAGAAAATGGATCGTGTTGCCAAGCTGTTCCCTGCGGATACAGAAGCAACCATTACATTGAGCCTGGAAAAACTGGTTTCCACTGTTGAAATCACTGTTCCCATGAATAAAAGATATGTACGTGCTGAAGTACAGGATCCTGATATGACCGCTGCGATGGACAAGGCAGTGGATATCCTGGAAGGTCAGGTAGTACGTTATAAAAAACGCATGCGTACAAAAGTAAGATCCGGCGCAGAAGCATATGCAGCTGAATATGCAACGATCCTGATCCCTGAAGAAGATCTGGATGATGAACCCATGGTTAAGATCGAAAAGATCAAACACTTCGAAGTAAAACCCATGGATGCAGAAGAGGCTGTTATGGAAATGGAACTGGTAGGCCATAACTTCTTCGTATTCCGCAATGGCGAAACAGACGAAGTGAACGTTGTTTATAAGAGAAAGAACGGTACATACGGTCTGATCGAACCTGAATACTAATCTAAAAATATCAGAGGGACACGAAAGTGTCCCTTTTCTTTTGAACGAAGAACACTGAGGAGTGGTTGTCATGGCTGTGTGGAATCCCTGGCGAGGGTGCAGAAAATGCAGTGATGGATGTCTGCATTGCTATATTCATAAAGGCGATGCGAAACGGAAGATGGATACGAATTTGATCGTTCAAACAAAGGATTTTTATAAACCCATCGAGAAACTGAAAAACGGCAGTTACAAAATGAAAGCAGGAATGGTGTTCCTTTGCTTTTCTTCGGATTTTCTGATAGAAGATGCTGATGAATGGCGCGGGGAGTGCTGGGCAATGATGAAGGAACGACAGGACTGTACCTTTCTGTTTCTGACAAAGCGAATTGAAAGATTTATGGAGTGTATTCCAGAGGATTGGGGCAATGGTTATCAGAATGTGGTGGTATGCTGTACTGTAGAAAATCAGAAGAATGCAGACAGAAAACTGGCTGTATTTCAGTCTTTGCCGATCAGACATAAATGTATTACAGCCCAGCCGTTGTTGGAGGCAATGGATCTGGAAGGGTATCTTGAGGACATTGAACTTGTGGTGGTCGGCGGCGAATCGGATTATTATGCGCGGCCTCTTGACTATGACTGGGTTCTGGATATTCGGGAACAATGTATCAGAAAAAAGGTTGATTTTGAATTTAGACAGTGCGGCACTCACTTTATAAAGGATGGCAGGCAGTATAAATTGAAAACAAAAGATTTATGCAGTCAGGCAAGAAAAGCAGATATCAACTATAAAGCGGACAGGGAGTCATAGGTTGTTTATTAGGGCGGCAACGCCCTTTTTTAATGAAAAGTGTAAGGGTACTTTAATTCTGTTTTAATTTTATATCCTTAAAATGGAACATAAATTAAGAAAAAGGAGGAATATGCCTTGAAGAAAAATATTATTCTGACGGCAGCTGTTCTTGCTCTTGTCGGCAGTCAGACAGCCTTTGCCGCAGCAGAAACGACGGTGTCCCTTTCCGATGACAGAATTTTGGTGAACGGAAAGGAAATCACGGAAACAGAAAAGGTCTACCTGGACTATAAAAATGAGACCCACGAAGATGTTCCGGAAGAACTGAAAGACCTGCAGAACAGGGTGGTTACCATCACTGATGCAGGGACTTACGTTTTCAGCGGAAAAGCTGCGGATCTGCAGATCGCCGTAGCGGCGGAGGAGACGGATGAGGTGCGTGTGGTGCTGAACGGGGTGGATATCACCTGCAGAACGGCAGCGGCCATTCAGGTATACACAGCCGCTGACCCCAGAACAGAAGGGGAATACGGTGTGACAGTCGAACTGGCAGAAGGCAGTGAAAATGTAGTAAATGGTTCCCATACCAAGAAAACAGAGGAAGATGACGTAAAACACGATGCGGCTATTTCTTCCAATGTTTCTTTAGGTTTTGAGGGGAAAGGCAGCCTGACGGTCAACGGTGATAACGAAGGGATCGAAGTAAAATACGGTCACCTGACATTCAATGGCGGCAATGTGACCATCAACTCTCATGATGATCCCCTGAATGGATCTGAGGACGGCTATGCAGTGGTGACCATCAACGATGGTTATATTTACAGCTCTGTGACCAGTGAGCCCCAGTATGAAGGGGATGGCCTGGACTCCAATGGTTATATCAAGATCAATGGCGGCACAGCCATCAATCTGGCCCATCCCTACAGCATGGACAGCGGTATCGACTCCGATATGGGTTCCTTTATCAACGGCGGCGTTGTGGTCGGTGCCGGCAATATGTATGATCCCATCGACAATGCATCTGAACAGCTGTATATGCTGCTGCAGTTTTCCGAAAGCACGGATGATCTGCTGGTGGTGACCGATGAAAACGATAAACCTGTATTTGCCTACGATTTCCCTCACAGCTATACCTACATTGCCTTCAGTACGCCTGAACTGAAGGAAGGTATTTACCATGTTTATCTGGGCGGCGAGATTGAAGGGGTAGAAAGGGATGGTCTTTACACAGAGATCACATCCTATACCGGCGGTACACAGCTGCACCATGGCGGAAAGATGGCTAACGGCGGTATGAGAGGTCCTGATATGGGTGGTATGCGACCTGACGGTATGCAGCGGCCTGATGACGAAATGGGCAGACAGCCCGGTATGCCCGGTGAAATGCCTGCGGATTTCAGGGAAATGATCCGTGAAGAATTTGAAAAACAGGGCGAAGAAATGCCTGCGGATTTCTTTGAAAAACTGGAAAGAGGCGAAATGCCTGAAGGAATGGAACCACCTCAGGGCGGCCATGGCGGCCCCAGAGAGTTCCAGTCCTCCTCTGATGTTGTGACAGAGGAGTTCCGACTGACCAAGGAAAGCAAGACCTTTTCCAATGTTTCTTCTGTTGTGAATCATGCGGAGTTTACAGATGTAACAAGGGATAACTGGTTCTATTATGCAGTCACATACGCGGCTTCTCAGGGTATCCTGAAAGGGGAAGCAGAAACGACTTTTGCACCCAATGCCACCATGACACGAGGTGAAGCACTGGAAGCAGTCTATGCACTGGCTGGTAAGCCTGCGGCAGGGGAAGCAACCTTCTCTGATGTTGATGCGGATGCATCTTATTATGCAGCGGCGGCATGGGCAGAAAAGAACGGTATCCTGAATGACATTGCAGAAGATACACTGACAGCAGATACGAAGGTGACCAGAGAAGAACTGGTACAGATGCTGTATAACTATCTTGGTGACGAATACGAAGGTGCTGTGCCTGAGTTCAGGGATATTGACAAAGTGACAGCGGATAATGCCTTTGCGTGGGCGGTGAAGGAAGGCATTGTTTCCGGCAGACAGGAAACGGTTCGTCCTCTGGATCTTGTAACAAAGGCAGAAGCGGCAACGATGTTTACAAATGCAAATAAATAAACAAAAAAGAGGCTTTTTAAGCCTCTTTTTCTTTTATCCAAGGTTTTTGTCTGTAAAAATTATAAGAGATCAGTGTAGACAGTGTCCAGCCAATGGGCCATGCCATCCATATGCCTGTTTCTCCGAAGCCGAGGCCTTTGGAGAAAAGGAAGGCGAAAGCTACACGCAGGAACAGGTCGGCAAAGGTGCCGGTCATGAACTGCAGCATGGCAGAACTTCCGCGGAGCACCCCGTCGCACATGACCTTGAAAATAACGATGAAATAGAAGGGCGTCACGATCTTCAGATAATCCACCCCGGCCTGAATGGCTTCTGTGCTATCGGCTTCCAGAAACAGTCCCATGGCCGTTTCGCTGCAGAAGAAATAGAACAGAAAAAAGGGGACACAGATAAGTACTCCAAGCAAAGAACCTGCCTTCCAGCCTTCGGTCACCCGTTCGGTTTTCTTTGCCCCCAGGTTCTGGGCGGTAAAGGAGGAAAGACCATTGGAAAGGGTGGTCATGCAGGTCACGCAGAATACATTCAGTTTTTGGCAGGCGGAGAATCCTGCTACGACTGCGGAGCCGAAGCTGTTGACTGCCGACTGCACGAAAACGTTGCCGATGGAAATAAAGCACTGCTGCAGAATGCTGGGAACGGCGATAACAGTCACCTGCTTCAGCATGGGCAGAGAGAATTTTTCGTAGGGTTCCTCGGTCTTCAGCTGCTGCAGACGATGAATGAGAGGGAAGAAAGCCAGGATACAGGCAGCTCCCTGTGCCGCAAAGGTGGCCCAGGCAACCCCTGCTACACCCATGTCCAGCCAGATGACAAAAATCAGATCCAGAACGATATTCCCGATGGAAGAACCAATGAGGAAATACAGGGGCGTGCGGCTGTCCCCCAGAGAAGTGAATACGCCGTTACAGATGTTATACAGGAAGGAGAACAGATAGCCCAGTATATAAATTTTCAGATAAACAGAGGCGTCCGCGAAAACATCAGCAGGTGTTTTGATGAGGGAAAGCATCCCGTCCCCTGCCAGAAGCCCCAGTACAGTCATGATGACGCTGGCGGCGATACAGGTGATAAAAATCGTGCAGACGACGGTTTTCAGTTTGCCGTATTCCCTTGCACCGAACAGACCGGAAACTACCACGGCACAGCCGATATTGCTGCCAACAGCTACCGCCATGAAGACCATGGTGATGGGATGGGAAGCACCAACGGCAGCAAGGGCGTGTTCTCCGATGAAACGGCCTGCGATGATGCTGTCTACGATATGATACATCTGCTGAAATGCTACGCTCAGCAGCATGGGTATGGAAAACATCCAGAGCATTTTACGGGTATCGCCCTGGGTAAGATCGGTGATCATGGGAAAGACTCCTTAACATAAGTCGAAAGTTATTGGTTCTACTGTCAGTATACTCCTTTTTCTGAGAAAAGAAAGGCGAAAGGTTCACAAATTTAAGGGTGTGTTCCCCTCGCCAAAAAGGCAGTTTTATGATATAGTCAGAAGGAAACGGCGACAGCTATCAGAAAAGATTACAAACAGGAGGACGGAAAATGGCGAAACTGTATTTCAGATATGGCGTAATGGGCAGTTCCAAATCCGCCCAGGCGCTGATCACAAAATTCAATTATGAAGAACAGGGCATGCGGGTATGGCTCTTGAAGCCTGCGGCGGATACCAGAAACGGTGTTGGCAATGTGCATTCCCGTATTGGGCTGGAAAAACCTGCCGATGCAGTGACCGATGATATGGACTTATATGAAATTTTCAGGGACAGGGAAAAGGAATTCAATGATGTCATCATTGTGGATGAAGCCCAGTTCCTGCACCCTTCCCATGTGGAACAGCTGCGGGATATCGTGGATAATTACAATGTGCCCGTGTTCTGCTTTGGGCTGAGAACAGACTTCCGTACGAAGATGTTCCCCGGCAGTGCGAGACTCTTTGAACTGGCGGATTCCATTTCCGAACTGAAAACGGTATGCACCTGCGGTGGCAAGGCCATGGTGAATGCCCGCATCGACGGAGAAGGGAATGTCATTACCGAAGGGGAACAGCTTTACATTGGCGGCAACGAAAGCTATCGCCCTATGTGCTACAAATGCTGGAAAAAGGCACAGCAGAAAGAAGTGGAAGAAGCATGACGGACAGAGAGATCCTGGATTTTTTACATATTGCAGAGCGGCTGAAGGATAACACCAGACACTGCTGCAGCAGCAACCGCCGTCCGGAAAGCGTGGCGGAGCACAGCTGGCGGGTCTCCCTTCTGGCGATGCTTCTGGAGGACGAGATCAAGGATGTGGATTTCAGTAAGATCATCCGTATGTGCATCATCCATGATTTGGGGGAAGCCATCACAGGGGATATTCCTGTTTTCTGGAAAACGAAGGGCGACTCCGACCATGAGGATGATATGATCGAGCAACTGCTGGATACCCTGCCGGAGCCCCAGCGGAGCCGTTTCCGTGATCTGTTTGCGGAAATGCATGCCCAGGAGACAAAAGAAGCAAAAATCTATAAGGCTCTGGATAAGATGGAAGCCTGCATCCAGCATAACGAATCCCCGCTGGATACCTGGCTGCCCCTGGAATATGAACTGAACCAGACCTACGGCGTGGAAAATGCCAAATGTGAC
>JAFRZQ010000350.1 GCA_017442465.1 Anaerotignum sp.
ACTGCCGCTTTGCTGACGGGCTGTCCTGTCTTGCCCTGTTTTTCTCTGATAACGGGCAGAACATTCACGATGATCAGCGCAATGGTGATCAGGATAATTACCAGTGTGGACAGAGCGTTGATGGAAGGATTTACACGCTTACTCATAGTGTAAACCAGAATGGAGATATTCTGTACACCGTTGCCTGTTACGAAGTAAGAAATAATGAAATCGTCAAAGGACATGGTGAAGGCGATCAGGGCACCGGATACGATACCGGGCATGATCTGGGGCACGATGACCTTTGTCAGAGCCTGAAAAGGCGTTGCCCCCAAGTCCATTGCTGCATCCGCCAGGTTGGGGTCCAAAGAACGGAGTTTTGGCATGACCGACAAAATCACATAAGGGATACAGAACATGATATGGGCCAGCAACAGTGTCAGAAAGCCCTTTTCAATGCCAAGGGTACTGAAGAACATCAACAGCCCGATGGCTGTAACGATTTCAGGGTTCATGATGGGCAGGTTATTCACCTGTTCCACCAGATTGCGCAGAACTTTTTTGGATTTGGACATACCGATGGCCGCCAGTGTACCGGCTACGGTGGAAATCACCGTTGCCAGCAGGGCAATGATCACAGTATAGATGACTGCTTCCATCATGGTACTGTCCGCAAACATTTTTTCATACCATCTCAGAGAAAAGCCGCCGAAATGGGTCAGAGATCGTGAGTCATTAAAAGAGAACACGATGATATACAGGATAGGCAGATAGAAGAACACCGCTGTTGCGCCCAGAAGGATCTTACCGCCGATATTGCCTTTGTTTTTCATACCATCACGCCCCCTTTCCGCCCGCCGCAGGGTCAGTGTCTACCTTGCGGGTCAGCCACATGGAGATCATGATGATGATAGCCATGATCAGGGAAATAGCCGCGCCGAAGTTCCAGTCGCCGCTGGTCAGGAACTGGGTCTCTATAACGTTACCTACCAGTACATACTGGCCGCCGCCCAAGAGTTTCGGGATGAAGAAACTGGATACTGCAGGCAGGAACACCAGTGTGATACCGCTGAGAACCCCGGGCAGAGACAGAGGCAGAGTTACCTTCAGAAAGGACTGTGCAGGATTTGCCCCCAGATCGTTTGCCGCTTCGATAAGGCTCTTATCCATCTTCGCCAGAGAGGAATGGATCTGCAAAATCATAAAAGGAATGAAGTTGTAGACCATACCCAGTACCACGGCGAAGGTGGTATGAATCATATGGAAAGGCCCGATGCCAAAGAGGCCTAAAATGCTGTTCAAGAGACCATCATCCTGCAGGATACCCACCCATGCGTAGGTACGCACCAGCATATTGATCCATGTGGGCAGAGTGATGAGCATGATCCAGAAAAATCCGCTTTTTTCCGGGCCCTTTGCGATCACATAGGCAATGGGATAACCCAGAAGCACGCAGATGACGGTGGTCGCAATGGCGATCACCATGGAACGCTTCAGCACGTCCAGAAAAACTTTATCCGTCAGGAAACGGGTAAAGTTCTCCAGCGTAAAACGGAAGGTAGTCACTTCATTGCCTGCCGTTGTCACTGCATATAATAAGATCATAAACATGGGGACAACGACCATTACGGCCAGCCATCCCACATAGGGATAGATCATATTGCGAAATTGTTTCATTCGCGTTTGCCCCCTTCCTTAGTAGTTATTTTTGCTCATGATATGGATATCTTCCGGCTGGAACATCAGTCCGACCATGTCATCCACTTCGTATTTATCGGTAGTATCGACCTTATATTCATAACCCTTTGTGCCGAAGGTAACATCATACACGCCGGGGGTAATGGTTTCGGGGTCGAAGTCGTATTTTACCTCTGTGATCTCTACGGCTGTGCCGTCTTCCAGACTCCATGCAGAAGCATTTGCCCATGTTTTCAGGTCTGTATCCAGAGCGATGGCTTCCTGAATTTCGTCTACCTTCTTAAAAAAGTTCATGGCATAGATTTCTTCTTCATTTTCTTCACTGGTCACACGGTTTTCATCCTTCACGATCATGTTGATGGAGATAGATGTGCCAGCTGCTGTGGAGAA
>JAFRZQ010000351.1 GCA_017442465.1 Anaerotignum sp.
AGTGGTCTCTGCCAACATCATCGGTACAGATGATGTGGAATTTTCCAAAGCGCTGGCGGTTTCTGCAGGCGGGCGTCCCCTGTACGTGACGGGAGAAGAACTGGCGAAAATGAAAAGCCTGGACTACCTCAGGAGCAAGTATTACATCGTGGACAGCCGCACCAGCCTCCTTCCCGGGGATATCGACCTGGAAACGGCTCTGGGGCTGGATCTGACCATTGCACAGACGACAAAAGAACCGAAGATCCTGATTTTTCATACCCATATCCATGAAGGTTTTGCCGACAGTGATATGACCAAAGGGCTTTCCGAAGGCATCTGGGGTGTGGGGGAGGAACTGAAACATATCCTGGAGGAGGAATACGGTATCTCCGTCCTGCATCATAACGGGCAGTATGACATGGTGAACGGCAAGGGGCAGACCACGGGAGCTTATGAGCGGATGGAGCCGCCCGTTCGGGAGATATTGCAGAAATATCCTTCTATCGAAGTCATCATTGACCTCCATCGGGATGGCGTGGCAGAATCCACACGGCTGGTGACGGAGATCGACGGAAAGCCATGTGCCCAGGTCATGTTTTTCAATGGGCTTTGCCGCCTGAACAAAAACGGCACATCCCAGCCCATCAGCGGGCTGGAAAATCCCTACCTGAAGGAAAACCTGGCATTCAGCCTGCAGCTGAAAACAGCGGCAGATCATTTTTATCCGAGTTTCACCAGAAAGATCTATCTGAATGCCTATCGGTTCAGCCTGCATATGCTGCCCCGTTCCAGTCTGATCGAAGTAGGGGCCCAGACCAATACGAAAGAAGAGGCGCTTAACGCCATGGAACCTTTGGCGGAAGTTCTTGCCAAGGTTCTGCTGGAAGGATAAAGAGAGGGAAAAGTGTCATATTAAAAGTATGATGAAAAATTTTATGACATTTGGTGTGCTGGGCTGGTGTGCGGAGATCCTTTGGACGGGCATTGGCTCTTTGGCGGCGGGGGATCCTGCCCTGACTGCCAAAACATATCTATGGATGTTTCCTATTTATGGGCTGGCGGGGATGGTTTCGCCTGTGTTTCTGCTGTTTCGGCAGTATTGCCCCCGCTGGCAGCGGATCGGCGTTTATATCTTTACCATTTTTACGGTGGAATTTCTGATGGGATTTCTGCTGCAGCAGCTGACGGGAACCTGTCCCTGGGATTATGGCGACAGGCTTTTTTCTGTGATGGGCCTCATCCGTCTGGATTATGCACCCCTTTGGGCGTTGTTGGGGCTGTTTTTCGAGGAGGTTTCTGTTTTTCTGGCGAAGGAAGGAGAGAGGATATAAATATTTGCAGTCCATGGAGAATTGAGGTACAATGAAAGCAAATATACGAAAAGGAGACCTCATCATGGAAAAACTGAAACAGAACATCATTTTATTCGATCTGGATGGCACACTGACTGACTCCGCTGAGGGCGTTATCCGTGCCTGTCAATATATGCAGGAAAAACTGGGTTTTGAGGTGTGGCCTGCAGAAAACCTGAAATTTATCGTTGGCCCTCCCCTGATGAAAACTTTTATGGAAGACTTTGGCATGGAGCAGGAAATGGCAGAAAAAGCCATGGTCACCTACAGAGAGTATTATACGACCATTGGGTTGTTTGAAAATAAGGTTTATCCCGGTGTTGTGGAAATGCTGGCAGACCTGAAGGCAAAGGGAAAACGCATGGCTGTGGCAACTTCCAAGAAGGAGTCTCTGGCTGTGACGATCTTAAATCATTTTGACATTGCGAAATATTTCGAAGTCATCGGCGGCGATGCCCGTGAGCTTGGCAGAGATACCAAAGCCAAGGTCATCGACTATGTTCTGGAAACGATGCAGGCGGAAAAAGAAGATGTCATCATGGTTGGGGACAGGAAGTTTGATATCGAGGGCGCCCATGCCCTGGGCATCCCCTGTATCGCTGTGGAATTTGGCTACGGCGACAGAGAGGAATTTGAGGCATATAACGCAGACTTCATCGCTGCCACAGCAGAGGATGTGGCAAATCTGTTCTAAGAAGGTGAAGAAAGAAGCATGAAAAAAATGAATATCCTTGTGACCTGCGACAGCGGGTATGCAAAGCAGGCGGCACTGATGCTGTTTTCCCTGCAGAAAAATCATCCGGAGGTGTATCTGGATATTTTTGTGGCAGGTGCTTTGCAGGAGGGGGATATCGCGCTGATGGGTAAGGCTCTGGATGGGGAAAAGAGCCGGATCACGCATATGGCGTTTCATGGGGAAATTTTGAAGGATGCACCCACCACGGATCGTTATCCGGTGGAGATGTATTATCGTATTTTTGCGGCCCAGTATCTGCCGGAAGAACTGGACCGGGTGCTTTACCTGGACCCTGATCTTGTGGTCACCGGGTCGCTGGAAACCCTTTATTCTATGGAAATGGGCAATGCTTTTTTTGCGGCGGCCAGCCATGTGAAGGAAGATACTGTTCTGGAAAAAGTAAATCAGAAACGACTGGATATGGAAGGCATCTATATCAATTCCGGCGTGATGCTCCTGAATCTGGAGGCGTTGCGAAGGGAACAGGATGTGCAGGCGGTCATTGATTACATTGCGGCCTATGAAAAACTGCTGATCCTGCCGGATCAGGATGTTATCAGCGGGTTGTACAGTGAAAAGATCCTGCCCATTGATGCGTATATTTACAATATGACAGAACGTATTTTTACTCGGGAGCTTCTCAAAGGGATGGAAACGGACTGGGTTTGCCGGAATTCTGCCATCATTCATTACTGCGGGAAGAATAAGCCGTGGAAGCCTATGTATAAGGGGAAGCTGGATATTTTTTATCTGCTGAACCGTATCGAATGGGAAAAGAAAATAGAAGAATGAGGAAAAGGGCATTGGATTTCCAATGCCTTTTTATTATAATGAAAGCAAGAAAAACCAAGAAAGCTGGTGGAAAACATGACGGAAGTAGTAGCGGCTCTCATCTGGGATGAAAACAGATTTATGGCTTGTCAGCGTCCTGCTCATAAAGCAAGGGGGCTTTTATGGGAATTTGTAGGCGGCAAAGTAGAACCCGGCGAAACCAAGGAAGAAGCACTCATCCGGGAATGCAG
>JAFRZQ010000352.1 GCA_017442465.1 Anaerotignum sp.
CGGGAAAGGAAAGCCCCAGCCGCACCGTAGAATGTCGGTTTTTCCACAAAAACCACATCGCCGTAATGAAGCATGACCTTGGAAATGATATCGATGCCCTGCTGAGCGCCAGAAAGGACCTGTACATTCTCCACAGTGGTCTTGATGCCATAGCTTTCCAGATAGCTGCAAAGCTGTTCTCTGAGAGGTTCATAGCCCATGCCGTCCATATAGCTGAAGGCACCGCCCTTTTCCCGTTCCAGAACCTCATCGAAGGCCTTCTTGAAGGCATCCACAGGGAACATTTCATGGGGCAGGGATGTGCCGGAAAAATTAATGGCATTTTCCATAGACAGTTCGCCGCCAAAAGAACGGATATTCCTGTTTGCCACAGGTTCCGGGATATGCTCCACCGGCAGAGGGGAAACAAAGGTGCCGCTGCCCACACGAGAATAGACCATCTGCTTCTGCTCCAGATATTTATAGGCGTTTACGATTGTCACTGTATTTACGCCAAAATACACGGACAATTTGCGGATCGGCGGCAGTTTGCTGTTGGCTGCCAGGTAGCCGTCCGAAATCAGTTCCAGTATCCCCTCCGCCAACTGCTGATAGAGGGGTTCGTCCTTTTCCTTATCCAGTTGTATCCGAAAAATTTCTTCCATATTATATATACTCCTTTAGAAGGATTTTCTGCCGGAGGCTCCGGCAATGCCCATTCCCTCTCTGTACTTGGCCACAGTCCGCCTTGATATCTGAATCCCTTCGCTGACCAGCTTTTCCGTCAGTTCTCTGTCGCTGAGGGGTTTTTTCTTATTTTCTTCTTCGATGATAGCCTTCAGTCTGTCCCTGATGCTGTCAGCAGAAACCGTTCCTTCTTCCGTTTTCGCCATGGCTTTTGAAAAGAAGTCATGCAAAGGGAATACCCCTCTGTCGCACTGCAGATATTTATCCTTCACAGCACGGCTGACGGTGGATTCATGAACCCCGGCATCCTCTGCCACATCCGCCAGACGCAAAGGCAGAAGTGTTCCGTGATTTTCAAAAAAAACATGCTGACGGCGGACGATGCATTCCGCCACCTGTTTAAGGGTGCTTTCTCTGCGGGAAATGCACTGCAGAGCCCATTCCGCCTGTTTCAGTTTTTCCGCAATATATTCTTCCGTTTCGGCATCTGCTCCCACTCTCAGCATCTTCACATAGGCATGGTTGATATGCAGATGCGGGATCACGCTGCCATTGACAGTAACGATCAGCTCCTCATTTTTATGCTCCACAAGAATATCGGGGATCACATATTCCACCTGATCTTCCCCAACAAAGCCACTGCCCGGCTTCGGCTGACAGGATCGTATCTCTTCCAGCGCTTCTGTAATTTCCGTCGTAGTAGTTTTCAGTTGTTTTGCAATCTGAGAAAGGCGATTCTTTGCCAGATCTTCCAGATGGTTTTCTACCAATATAATAGCAAGTTCTGATGCACCTTTTTGCTTTAACTGAATGAGAAGGCATTCCCGCAGATCCCTGGTCCCTACCCCCACAGGGTCAAGGCTCTGAAATTCCTTCAGGATACGGGCCGCTGTGCTTTCCTTCATGGGGTAGCGTTCCATCATCATTTCGATGGCATCAGCCTCCAGATAACCGCTTTCCGCTGTGCTCTCCGCCAGAAATCTGAGAACGGTCTTATGGCCTTCCGGGATATCCTGGGTATTGATCTGAAACAGCAGGTATTCCCGCAGGCTCTGCCCTTCTTTGCTGCCAAAGCGTTCCGCATCTCTTTCATCTGCTTCATGTTCCACCGCATATAACCCGCGGTTCTGCCCATCGGCCTCTTCCAGCCACTCCATCTTCTGCAGCAGTTTTTCCTTCTGCAGGGCAGGGGCCTCTTTCTCTTCCTGCCATTCCACCAACGGATTCTCCTCCGCCATCTCCCTTGCATATTCGGACAGGGCAAGGGCGTTCATCTGCAGGATGGCCACCGACTGCCGCTGTTTCAGACTTAATATCTGCTTTTGTTGTAACTGCAAAGAAATATCCACAGAATCCCCTCCTTTCCCTAGTAATTTAGCCTGATTTTATTTTAACATGTTCTGAACGATTTTTGCAGTAATTTGTCAAAATATTCTTAAAAAACTGCGGAAAAGCCTCATGATTATGGTAATAAATTAACATTTACTTTTATAGATAATAAGTATAAAATATAAAAGATGATTCATTCGCATACAAAGCATTTGTACCGGCGGATGTTTCCGCAATATTATAACG
>JAFRZQ010000353.1 GCA_017442465.1 Anaerotignum sp.
ATAAAATCATCGCTGACTCATCCTGCGATATTCCCATTTCCCTTATGAAAGCGAATGATATTTCCTACGTTCCTTTCAATGTCTCCTTCGATCAGGAAATATATCTGGAAGAACTGAAAGATATCACTCCTGATGAGTTTTACGAAAAGATCAATGCAGAAAAACTGTTTCCCAAGACCTCCCTGCCCTCTGTACAGAGCTATATGGATGCTATGGAAGCAGCTCTGAAAGAAAATAAAGATGTTCTTTGTCTGTGCCTATCTTCCAAATTCAGCGGCTCTTTCCAGAGTGCTATGAATGCGGCAAATATCCTTTCCGAATCTTATCCTGACCACGTGATCAAGGTCATTGATACCACATGTGCTACCGCCTGTGAAGGGATGATGGTTCTGGAAGCCTGCCGCATGAAAGATGCAGGCATGGATATCAATGCTGTTGTCGAAAAACTGGAAGTTCTGAAAGAAACATCCCGTATCTTCGTTACCGTTGATTCTCTGGAACATCTGCAGAAAGGCGGCAGAATCGGCAAAGCGTCCGCCATGGCAGGTACGATCCTGAATATCAAACCCATCATTGCCATGAAAGATGGCGAACTGCATCCCGAAAGTAAAGTTCGCGGTTCCAAAAAAGCACTGAAACAGATCGTGGACATGGCCAAGGGCAAAATTGGCGATGAAAAGGATCAGTACCGCATTATTTTCGTACGCGGCGACAAAGAACGTGAAGCAACTGCTGTGGAACTGGCAAATGAACTGCGTGCAGAAGGCTATGATGTTGCAGAAGATGTGTGGACAGTTGGTATCACCATTGGTTCCCATATCGGCCCTACTCCCATTGCAGTTTGTATGCTGAAAAAATACGAATTCGTATAATTAAAAATCAAACCCGGCAGATTTGTCGGGTTATTTTTTTGCATAACAAAAGACCCCTCACCGCGCCTTTGTGCAGTGAAGGGTCTTTTTTATGAGGAGAATATTCCTCTTTTCATCATAAATTATTTATCTCTCAGCTGAGCACCCAGTTTTTCAGCCAGTTCTTTCAGCATTGCATCCATAGCATCTGCGATATCTGCGTCAGACAGTGTTTTTTCTGCACTTCTGAATGCGATGGAGTAAGCCACAGATTTGTAGCCTGCTTCGATCTGTGCACCCTGGTAAACATCGAACAGTTTTACTTCTTCCAGATATGCACCGCCGTTTGCTTTGATGATGTCAGCAATTTCTTTTACTGTTACATCTTCTTTTACCAGCATAGCGATATCTCTTGTGATGGCAGGGAATTTAGGCAGTGCTTTGTAAACAACATTTCTGTTTGCATTTGCTGTCAGTTTTTCCATATCCATCACTGCCAGATATGCTCTTGTGCCGATGCCGTAGTTTTTCGCAACTGCAGGATGCAGTTCGCCCAGATAGCCAATGGTGTCACCATTTACTACTACAGATGCGGTTCTGCCGGGATGCATCCAGGACAGGCCTTTTTCAGGCAGGTATTCTGCTGCATCTGTCATACCCAGAACGCTCATCAGATGTTCTACGATACCTTTCATATCATAGAAATCCATGTTGCCGTACATACCCATTGTCAGTGTAGGGATTTCATGAGGCAGTTCTACCAGAGGCAGTGCTTCAGGGATATATACCTTTGCAATTTCGAACAGACCTGCAGATTCATTTCTTCTGTTGTAGTTTGTTGCCAGAGATGTCAGGATACCATTGATGGATACAGTTCTCATGATGGAGAAATCTTCACCCAGAGGGTTGGAGATCACGATCGCTTTTCTCAGGTCGCTGTCCGCAGGGATCAGCAGTTTATCAAATACCTTAGGGCTTTCGAAGCTGTATGTCATTGCTTCGCACAGACCATTTGCGATCACTGTATCTTTTACCAGTGCGCTGATGGACTGTTCGTATGTTTTCTTGCCTACTGTAGGTGTACCGGAAGCCAGTGTTGCTTCAATTTTACCATAGCCATAGAAACGAGCGATTTCTTCTGCCAGGTCAGCCTGTGCTTCCAGGTCTGGACGGAATGTAGGTACTGTTACGATATGGTTTACAGGATCCACTTTCAGTTCGATCTTTTCAAAGATCTTCTGCATTTCTTCTTCAGAAATGTTAATGCCCAGGAATTTATTGATCCATTCAGGGTTATAGGACAGTTCCCATGTATCTCTCTTGTTGGGGTATTCATCTACAACACCGGGAACAACATCACCAGCGCCCAGCAGTTCCACCAGCTGAACAGCACGGTTTACTGCTTCCAGAGCCAGGTTGGGATCCAGACCTTTTTCGAATTTGCTGGATGCGTCTGTTCTCAGACCAACTTTTTTCGCTGTGATACGAACGTTAGGGCCATCGAAGTTTGCAGATTCAAACAGAACTGCCTGAGAGCCTTCTACGATCATGGAATTTTCGCCGCCCATAACACCTGCGATGGCAACTGCTTTTTCAGGGTCAGCGATCACCAGCATGGAAGGATCCAGATTTCTTACCTGACCATCCAGTGTTGTGATCGTTTCGCCTTCTTTTGCGTTTCTAACGATGATATGGCTGTCTTTGATCGTTTCGATGGAGAAAGCGTGCATGGGCTGACCCATTTCGATCATTACATAGTTTGTAATGTCAACGATATTGTTGATGGGACGAACGCCTGCCATACGCAGTCTTTTTCTCATCCATCTGGGAGAAGGTCCGATTTTTACATTCTTAACCACTCTTGCCACGTATCTGGGGCACAGTTCAGGATTTTCAATTGTTACTTTAACGAAGTCTTCTGCTTTGCCTTCTGCTTCTTCTTTCACTGTGATTTCAGGATAGTGGAAGGGAATGTCATATGTTGCAGCAGCCTCTCTTGCAATGCCCAGAACGGAGAAGCAGTCAGGTCTGTTGGATGTGATTTCGTATTCTACTACTTCATCCTTCAGATCCATTACTTCTACGATATCTTTGCCCAGTTCAACGGGTTCGGGGAAGATATAGATGCCGTATTCAGGTGCTTCGGGGAAGTCATGGGCGTCACAGCCCAGTTCTTCTACGGAACACAGCATACCTTCGGAAACAACGCCGCGCAGTTCGCCTGTGTGGATCTCTTTACCGCCTGCGATCACAGAATTATCCAGAGCAACAGGTACATAGTCACCAACTTTTACGTTAGGTGCGCCTGTTACGATGGTCAGGTCTTTGCCCTGGCCTGCATCGATGGTGCAGATCACCAGTTTATCAGCCTGAGGGTGTTTTACGATTTCTTTGATGTAGCCTGTTACTACATTTTTGATTTCACCGGCTACAGTTGTATAGCCTTCTACTTTGGAACCGGACAGGGTGATATCTTCAATAAAGTCTTTGATATCTGTTGTCACAGGTGCATATTCTTTCATCCAAGACATAGGTACGTCCATGAAATAAACTCTCCTTTCTTTTGAGGGTTCCACCCTCAATCTCCCGCAAGGGAATAATTCCCTTGACCCTATACGAAAATGAATTTTGTAAATTCATTTTCAGGGAATCGGTTTATATAAAATTTCAGATAATTTTCTTAATTAAAACTGTTTCAGGAACTTCACGTCGTTTTCAAACAGCAGACGCAGGTCAGTGATGCCATATCTCTGCATTGCTACACGTTCCAGACCCATACCGAATGCGAAACCGCTGTATTCTTCAGGGTCGATGCCGCTCATTTTCAGAACTTTGGGATGAACCATGCCGCAGCCCAAGAGTTCGATGTAGCCTTCGCCTTTGCATACACGACAGCCTTCACCGCCGCAAGCAAAGCATGTTACGTCCATTTCAGCAGAAGGTTCTGTGAAAGGGAAGTGATGAGGACGGAAACGTACCTTTGTATCTTCACCAAACAGCTCCTTCGCGAATACTTCCAGTGCACCCTTCAGGTCGCCCATAGTAACACCTTTATCGATCACCATGCCTTCCAGCTGATGGAATACAGGAGAATGTGTAGCGTCAACTTCGTCGGAACGATAAACCGCACCGGGACATACCATACGAATAGGCAGTTTGCCCTTTTCCATGGTACGAACCTGTACGGGAGATGTCTGTGTTCTCAGCAGGATATCGCCGTTGATATAGAATGTATCCTGTTCGTCTTTTGCAGGATGGTTTGCAGGGATATTCAGTGCTTCAAAGTTATAGTAGTCTTTTTCCACTTCGGGGCCATCTGCCACTTCATAACCCATACCCATGAAAATATTGCTGATTTCATCGATTACGATGCTCATAGGATGTTTGTGACCTTCAGGTCTTTCCTTACCGGGCATTGTAACGTCGATCTTTTCTGTTTCCAGCTTTTTCGCCATTTCTGCTGCTTCCAGACGTTTTTTGCTTTCATCCAGCATTTTTTCGATTTCAGCTCTTACTTCATTTGCCAGCTGACCGATCACAGGTCTTTCTTCCGCAGACAGTTTACCCATTTCTTTCAGGATCGCTGTCAGTTCACCTTTTTTGCCGAGGAATTTTACTTTCAGCTCGTCAATGTCCTTGATTTCTTTGGCTTCCT
Organism: Anaerotignum sp.; assembly: GCA_017442465.1. Lineage (GTDB taxonomy): Bacteria > Bacillota > Clostridia > Lachnospirales > Anaerotignaceae > Anaerotignum_A. The sequence continues at coordinate 4,507 of JAFRZQ010000353.1, forward strand.
GGAACGCTGCCAGTGCCTTTTCCTGGATCAGTTTTAACTTATCCTTCATTTTGCTTTCTCCTCTCTTTCTTGAGGGTTTCACCCTCAAACTCCCACCAAGGGGATCATCCCCTTGGAACCTGATACCGCAGAAACATATACATGTTTCTGCAAATGGGGGTGCAGGGGAATCATTTCCCTGCCAAGGCTTGGGGCAGAGCCCCAAAAAGAAAAAGCCTTCGTCACACAAAGGGACGAAGGCTCGCGGTACCACCCAAATTCCTGCTATCACAGGCACTCTAATGCGTAACGTGCATGAAACGGACTCCCCTACTATTTCGTTCAGGAAGCCGACTCCGATGGGAACTTCCGCAGTTTCTCTCACCAAAAATCCTTTCAGCCTATGGGATTCTCTCTCTGGGGCAGTTTCACTGCGTACTTTACATCTTCACAGTCGTTCTCAAAATTTCAACGTATATATTTTAACACAGCCACCTTGAAAGTCAAGGGAAATTCAACAAAACTTCTCCTTATTCTCCCTTCAGCCGGCGCAGATATTCTTTGATCCTGCGTTCCACACCATTGTCTGTTGGTGCATAGTATACTGTGCCCAACAATTCATCAGGCAAATACTGCTGTTCCACATAATGATTTGGATAATCGTGGGCATATTTGTAGCCGATACCATGACCTAAGTCTTTAGAACCGCTGTAATGGGCATCTTTCAGATGAGGCGGAACCGTTTTGATCCGAATGTTTCTGACATCACTCAATGCTTTATCGATCCCCAGATATGCCGCATTGCTCTTTGGTGCACAAGCCACATAGGAAACCGCCTGTGCCAGAGGGATACGTCCTTCCGGCATACCAATGAAGTTCACCGCTTCCATCGCTGCCACCGCTACCTGCAGTGCATGGGGATCCGCATTCCCTACGTCCTCAGAAGCACAGATGACAACTCTTCTTGCAATAAATTTCGGATCTTCTCCAGCATAGATCATTTTTGCAAGATAATACAATGCCGCATCAGGATCAGAACCGCGCATGCTCTTGATAAAGGCAGAAATCGTATCATAATGATTGTCCCCATCCTTATCGTAATTCAGTGCCCGCTTCTGGATACATTCTTCCGCCACTTCCAATGTGATATGTATCTTTCCATCTTCAGGATCTGTGGTCAGAACTGCCAGTTCCAGTGCGTTCAAGGCTGTACGGGCATCACCGTTAGCAGTATTGGCAAGGAAATTCATGGCATCCTCGTCCATTTCCGCGTTATAAGCACCCATCCCCTTTTCCACATCCGTCAAGGCTCTGTGCAGCAGTTTTTTGATGTCTTTATCTTCCAGCTGATGCAGTTCAAAAACAATAGAACGGGAAACCAGTGCCTTATTCACTTCAAAATATGGATTTTCCGTCGTCGCACCGATCAGAACCAAAGTGCCATCCTCCACATGGGGCAGCAGTGCGTCCTGCTGGCTTTTGTTAAACCGATGGATCTCATCGATGAACAAAATCGTTTTTGTTCCGTACATCCCCAAATCTGCCTTGGCATCCTCTACAGTTTCTTTGATATCTTTAATACCTGCCGTTGTGGCATTGATCTGACGGAATTTACTTTTTGTCGTATTAGCTATGATCTTCGCCAATGTCGTTTTCCCTGTACCGGGAGGGCCATAAAAAACAACGGAACTCAGTCTGTCGCTTTTGATGGCTCTGTAAAGCAGTTTTCCCTTGCCAACGATATGTTCCTGCCCTACGAATTCTTCCAATGTTATAGGACGCATACGCGCTGCCAGAGGGGCATCCTGGCCTCCCTGCAGGCTGCGGTTATATTCAAATAAGTCCATTTTTTCACCGACTTTCTATTTACATCATTCACTTCATTTATTTTATAGTAGATTTCTTTTTATTTCAACCAGAAAGAAAAGAATCATGTATCTCCAAAAAACCGTAATTTTTTCATTTTTGTATGTCTTTTCCGGGAAAAAAATGTTATACTGTTCAAAGCATTTTTTATTTTCAAAGGAGAAAGTATTATGAAAAACCGTGATTCTTTTACCACCAGACTTGGTTTTATTCTTGCCTGTGTCGGCTCTGCTGTTGGTATGGGCAACCTTTGGATGTTCCCTACCAGGGTATCCCTCTATGGCGGCGGATCCTTCATCATCCCTTATTTCATCTTTGTTGTACTGATCGGCGCTACCGGCGTGATCGGTGAAATGGCCTTCGGCCGTGCGGCCCGTTCCGGCCCTGTAAATGCCTTCGGTATGGCTCTGGAAAGCAAGGGCAAACGCAAACTGGGGGAAGCTCTGGGGCTGATCCCTATGGTCGGTGCTTTGGCTATGGCCATTGGCTACACCGTTGTTATGGGCTGGATCCTGAAATATGCTGTCGGCACATTCACAGGCGCCACCCTGGCTTACACAGATGTTGATGGCTATGCAGGTGCTTTCGGCGGCATGGCAAGTGCCTTCGGCAATAACGCTTGGCAGCTTGGCGCACTGGTGATCTGTATGCTGATCACAATGTTCGGTATCGGCAAAGGGATCGAAAAAGCAAACAAAGTTATGATGCCTCTGTTCTTCGTTTTGTTTGTTGGTTTGGCGGTATATATCTTCATGCAGCCCGGTTCCGCAGAAGGTTACAAATATATCTTCCGCGTTGATCCTGTTGCTCTGAAAGACCCCATGACCTGGGTATATGCATTGGGCCAGGCATTCTTCTCCCTGTCCATTGCAGGCAACGGCACTGTTATTTACGGTTCTTATCTGTCTGATGACGAAAATATTCCTGCTTCTGCAGCCCGTGTAGCATTTTTCGATACACTGGCAGCATGTCTGGCAGCACTGGTGATCATCCCCGCTATGGCAACGGCTGGTTCTCAGCTGGATCAGGGCGGCCCCGG
>JAFRZQ010000354.1 GCA_017442465.1 Anaerotignum sp.
AGCAGCGTTACCGCTCATGACGATGTCCCCGAAGGAGTTGATGGAGGACTGGATGAGCACGTTGGAGATGGAAAACAGGGAACTCTGGATCCCTGCCGGCAGCCCTACACGGATGATCCGCAGAAGCTGCGGTTTATAAAAACGCATTTTGGACAGCGTCAGTTTGCAGGCATCAGTTCTTTTCATCAGAGCAATGACTACCAGAATCGCAGAAATACCCTGAGAGATCGTTGTCGCCAGAGCAACGCCGGCAACGTTCATATCGAACTGTGTTACGAAGATGACGTTCAGACCTACGTTGATGACGCCGGACATGGACAGCAGGAACAGAGGCGTTTTGGTGTCCCCTGTGGCACGCAGGATGGATGCACAGAAGTTGTACAGCATGATAAAGGGCATGCCCATGAAATAGATTTTCATATAAATAGAAGACAGGGGCAGTACCGTATCCGGTGTCCCCATCATGGTCAGGAAGGTCTTGTTCCCGAATACGCCGACAATGGCCACGATGATACCGCTGAGGATAGCAGTGGGAACGGCCGTATGCACTGTATGGCTGACAGCTTCGGGACTGCCCGCCCCGATGGAATGGGCAACAGCTACTGTTGTACCAACAGATAAGCCGATGAACAGATTGACGATGAGCATACTGATGGAACCGCAGTTACCCACGGCGGCAACGGAGATCTCCCCGCAGTATCTGCCGACGATGATCAGGTCAGCGGCGTTGAATAATAATTGTAAAAACCCCGTCAGGATGATGGGGATGGTATATCCGATGATATTGCCCAGAAGCGGGCCTTCCAGCATATTTCTGCTTCGCATAAAAAAGCACCTCCTGAAAGAAAAACTGAGGTTTACAGTTATGGTATAGCACCATCAAATAGGAATGTCAAGAAAGCGTAAAAAAGAAACCGAGATTCCTTTTCAGGATCTCGGTTGTTATCATCTGTTGACCATCAGCTTTTTCAGGGCAACGTTCAGGTCGTCCAGTGTCAGCTTATACATATCGAATTCGTTATGCAGGATATCGTAGGTTTTTGCCCACAAGCCGCCCCAGTAGGGTCTTTCGGAGGGATTCAGCCATACGATATGAGGGTATTTTTCTTTGAAGCGTCTCAGCCATTCGATGCCGGGGGTCTTGTCCCTTGCACCGTAGGTGTACCAGCTGCCTTCCATCAGTTCGTAAGGGTCCATCTGGGCATCGCCCACGATGATGACCTTGTATTCGCTGCTGATATTCTGCAGAATCCATTCTGTAGGGACCATGGAAGCGGGCCGCATACGAGGGTCTTTGAACACCTTGGAATATACGCAGTTGTGGAAATAGAACACCTGCAGATCCTTGAAATGGTTGGAGTTACGCACTGCCTGGAAGAGGGCAGAACACATCTTGCTGTAATAATCCATGGAGCCGCCGCTGTCCATCAGGAGCAGTACTTTTACGGTATTTCTTCTGGGTTTGTCATAAACCACCTTCAGATTGCCGGCATTGTCGCAGGTTTCACGGATGGTGCCGTCGATGTCAAATTCCGTTCTGGCTTCGTCTGCCCTTGCAGAGAACTGTCTCAGGCGACGGAAGGCCATCTGGAACTGTCTGGTATCCAGCACGTTATCCTCACGGAAGTCTCGGAACTTTCTGTCCCCTGCCACCTGAAAGGCGCTGCGCTTCTGGCTTTTGCCGCCTACGCGGATACCTTTATCGATCTGACCGTTGTTGCCGAAGGGGGAAGCACCTCTGGTTCCGATCCATTTGGAGCCGCCGTTGTGCTGTTCATGCTGCTCCTGCAGTCTTTCCCGGAACATTCTCTGGATCTCTTCTTCAGATAATCCCATGTTTCTCAGGAGGTCTTCCTCGCTGAAGCTGCCGTCCAGTTCTTCTCTTGGCTTGTTCAGCCAATCCAGAAGTTCCTGGGGCAGTTCGTCGGTGGCGCGCTCCATGTCTTTGAAGTATTCCAGAAACGCACCGTCAAATTTGTCGAAATCTGCTTCGCTTTTTACCAGAATGGCCCGAGAAAGGTAGTAAAACCCTGTGAAAGAGGAATTATGCAGCCCTTTATCCAGTGCTTCGATCAGGCTCATCCACTCATTCAGGGAGACCTTCAGCCCTCTGGCACGAAGCAGGTAGAAAAATGAAGTAAACATCAGTATTCACCTACTTACTTCAGATATCTTCTCATGGTATCGATGTCTTCGTTCTTTTTCAGCAGTACCCCTGCGAAGGGAACGGCTTCCTTGATCTTCCAGGAAGGTACACCGCCCAGTTCCAGGGCACGGATCCAGTCGATAACTTCGGATGTGCTGGGTTTTTTCTGGATATTGTACAGACCGCGGATCCAGTAGAAAGTAGCCAGAACCTGTTTCAGTACGTTTTCTTCCACATGGTCAAAGTGGACCTTGATGATCTCTTCCATCTGTTCCGCATCGGGGAATTCGATGTAGTGGAAGATGCATCTGCGCAGGAATGCATCGGGCAGTTCCTTTTCCGCGTTGGATGTGATGATCACAATGGGTCTCTGTTTTGCTTTTACGGTTTCCTTTGTTTCAGGGATATAGAATTCCATTTTGTCCAGTTCCCACAAGAGGTCGTTGGGGAATTCCAGATCGGCCTTGTCGATTTCATCGATCAGGAGGATCACCTGTTCATCGCTAGAGAATGCTTCCCCCAGTTTACCAAGTTTTACATATTTTGCGATGTCATCAACGCCTTCGTTGCCGAACTGGGAGTCATACAGACGCTGAACAACGTCGTAAACATACAGACCGTCCTGGGCCTTTGTGGTGGATTTGATGTTCCAGATGATGAGTTTTTTGCCCAGGGCCTGAGAAATGGCCTCTGCCAGCATGGTTTTGCCTGTGCCGGGTTCGCCTTTGATGAGCAGAGGTTTCTGCAGAGCGATGGCGATATTTACGGAACGCATCAGCTCTTCGCTGGCTACGTAATTGTCACTGCCTTGGAATGTCATATTCATAATGGTGTTTCCGCCTTTCTTTTTCCATTTTATTTGCATACGAATATCCTTATTTTATGGGGATTTGGCAGGGGTGTCAATAAAAAAGGCACCGAT
>JAFRZQ010000355.1 GCA_017442465.1 Anaerotignum sp.
TCCTCATTCACAAATAACTCGCAAAAACGCACATTGGGCGCATATTCCATAATTTCTCCGGAAAGATTGTAGCAGAGATAATTGCGAAGCAGGGTCTTATCCATAAACGGCCCATGGAGCACCCAATCACTGTCCGCCGTCATGCCGGAAAGGGAAACATCCTTACCGGTCAGCAGATCTTCCTCTTTGAATGCAATGGCATATCCCTTTTTATCAAAATCTCTGGACATATTCCCACGGACACGCACCTGTGCTTTTTCTGAAACAACGGCTTCATCAGAAAGATGATTATTCCGCTCAGCATGATCGAAATATTTCACCACCGCAGAAACCGTTTCCCGGTTCTTTACCCGATATCCATTGGTATCTGTGATTGCATTCCCCGCTGCATCATACAGATACGCCTCCGGAATGGGACCATCCGTCGTAATTGCCATCAACGGCAGATGGGTACAGAAAACATCCTCCCCATGGTCTGTACAGACAGCCTTGGGAAGGGCTTCTTCATGCTGGTGATATCGATTATTTTTCGGTTCTATCGTCTGCAGCAGACTACCGCCGATCAGCATCGCCGCAACTGCCGCCAGACTGATTGCTTTATAGTTCATACTTCTTCATCACCTTAGGAAATTTCATCACTCTGCACTACAATATTCACATAATCCATATCCCCAATGGCATACAGCTGATCTGTCAGAGAACGTTTTTCGCGGTTTTCCAGAATGGCAGTCTTCCCTTCCTTCTGATCTGCTTTTTCCAGTTCTCTGTGATCGATCTCATAAATGAATTCTACCTTTTCATTTGTCGTATTCTGCACCTTCATCACAGGTGCTTTTTCAAAATAAGCAAATACCGTTTTTCTGATTTCACTTTCATGCATTCGGGGCGCCTTTATGATCAGCAGCGTACGATTTTCTTTTTTCACTCTGCCAAACAGCAGCAAAACAAGGAATACAGCACTGCTGCCGATGGCTGCTACCATAAAATCGCCAACACCACAGCAGATACCAATAATGATCGTCCAGAAAATATAGACGGTATCACGGCTGTCCTTGATAGACGTTCTGAAACGAATAATGGACAGGGCACCGACCATACCAAGGGACAGAGCAATATTATTGCCGATAACTGTCATGACCATAGTTGTCAGTACCGTAAGCGTCACCAGTGTTATATTAAACTTTCTGCTATAGATCGTACCCGAATGGGTCAGGAAATAAGAAAGATAAATCACACAGCCCAGAAGTATAGATACTCCAACTCTCAGCAAAACCTCTTCCGTACTCAATGTCCCCGCACTGCCCAGCACACTATAAAAATATTTTTCCATAATTTCATATCCCCCTGTTCATCATAAGTATAACGGATACCCGATCGATCTTCCCATGCAATACTTACTGGAAGAAATATTTCTTCTGTTGATGGTACTGATGATCTCCGAAAGATATCCTAACATAAATTTATCATACTTTACTTCAAAAATCGTTTTCGTTGGATCGAATACCGGCTGCATCGGTAGATTCTCTGCAAAAAGAGCAAAACTGCTTTCCGTCGCCCGGATATCCGAATCAAAAGTCAGACGAATATTGTTTTCCCTTGCCATAAACGCCCGCCGCTGATATTCTACGATGGTTTTTGGACGATATCCCTCTGTAGACATTAGATAGAACATCTCTGCAGCAAAAGCATCCGGATATGTTAATAAAACTGAAAAATCCCCGTCGATCAAGGCTTCTGCATGCGCTCTGGAGATCGTTAGGGATCGTTTTTTCTGGTAGATATTTTCCTTCTGCTTCAATTCCAGCTTCGCTGTCTGATCTTCCGGGCTATAAATACGCAGACGAATTTTACGTCTGTTGTTCTGTTCTGTAATTTTGTCAAAAAAATCTTTATCGTCAATGGTATCAAAATATAAGGAACGCACCATATAACTGCCATCTTCTGAAAATGCATCTGTCATCAAAAGCTGAGAAAACTGTTCCTGATACTGCAGCGTCTCCTGCAAATACAGCACATACTTTTCCTCTCTTCGCAGTACCGTGAGCATATCCCTTCACCACCCTTTGTGTCATGTCAATTGTATATCCAAATCCATCATAACCTTATTTATAATACCTTTATTTTCCTTTTGTTGCAACCACTTACCCTCATAAAAACAAAAAAGCCTGAGAAACATTAATTTCTCTGGCTTTCTTCATTACGCACCCGACAGGAATCGAACCTGCGGCCTTTCGGTCCGGAGCCGAACGCTCTATCCCCTGAGCTACGGGTGCTTATGTATGGGGCTGCAAAAAAGCAGCCCCTTTTTTGTTTATTCTACCTTTTGCCGAAAAAGATGTCAAATCCTTCTCTTCGCCAAAATCTTACAGTTCGATATTTACGGTAGGCAGATTCCAGATCTCATCAGCATACTGACGGATGGTTCTGTCAGAGGAGAACTTACCGCTCTTCGCTGTATTCATGATGGCCATTTTTGCCCATCTTTCCTGATCGCGATATGCCGCATCGATATCCCAGTGGGCTCTTGCGTAGTCAGCGTAGTCTTCCAGAACATAATATTCGTCAGGTCTGCCGCCGCTGCCATTCAGCAGGGCATCATACAGTTCACGGAAGCAGTTTGTATCCTCATGGAATGTACCGTCGATCAGGCTTGTCAGTGCCATACGCACTTCCTGATTCATGTTGTAAACCATCCAGGGATCATAGCCTTCGTTATTTTTCTGCTGTACTTCATCTGCGCTCATACCGAAGATAAAGATATTGTCTCTGCCAACTTCTTCGCAGATTTCCACATTGGCGCCGTCCATCGTACCAATGGTCAGGGCA
>JAFRZQ010000037.1 GCA_017442465.1 Anaerotignum sp.
ACTGGCGGAAAAAGAATAAAAAAAGAAACCGAGATGGAATTTTCCATCTCGGTTTTTATTTTGTTTGAAATTACAGTTTTTCTACTTCGTCCATCCATACACGGCTGAAGGCATCGGTGGGCATTCTCCAGTCGCCTCTGGGGGAGAGGGAGATGTCGCCGACTTTAGGGCCGTCAGGCAGACAGGAACATTTGAACTGCTGGATGAAGAAACGGCGGTAGAAGTTTTTCAGCCATTTCAGCAGTGTTTCTCTGTCATATTCACCGGCAAATGCTTTTTCTGCCAGCCACAGCACTTTTGCGGGGCGGTATGCATTATGCAGGATATGATACAGGAAGAAATCGTGCAGTTCGTAAGGGCCAACCAGGTCTTCTGTTTTCTGGTTGATCTTGCCGGATGCATCGGGAGGAAGCAGTTCGGGGCTGATAGGTGTATCCAGAACATCCAGCAGGGCTGCGGAAGCGTCGGCATCTACTTCGCCGTTTGTTGCAACCCAGTTTACCAGAACACGGATCAGTGTTTTGGGGATGCCGCCGTTGACACCATACATGGACATGTGGTCGCCATTGTATGTTGCCCAACCCAAAGCCAGTTCGGACAGGTCACCTGTACCGACTACCAGACCATTGTACTTGTTTGCCAGATCCATCAGGATCTGGGTTCTTTCGCGAGCCTGTGCATTTTCGTATGTTACGTTATGCAAATTCATGTCATGTTCAATATCCTTAAGATGCTGTGTCACAGCATCGCGGATAGGGATTTCTTTCATTGTGATGCCCAGAGATTTCATCAGTGTCAGGGCATTCTGATAGGTTCTGTCTGTGGTACCAAAGCCGGGCATAGTCACGCCCAGAACATGACTGCGGTCAATGCCCAGATAATCACAAACTTTTACACACACCAAGAGAGCCAGAGTGGAATCAAGACCGCCGGAGATACCGATCACCAGAGAATCGGAATGGGTATGCTCCATTCTTCTTGCCAGACCTGCTGTCTGAATCGCAAAAATATCTTCACAGTGTGTATTTACTTTATCAGCCGCAGGATGGAAAGGCGCTGCTGTTAATGGTCTGCTCCAGTTATCCAGAGAATCTGCTTCTTCCATATCAAATGTGATCACACGGTACATACGATGCATTTCCGCCTTCTGCAGATGAGACAGGAATGTAGTATGTTTGCGGCGTTCATTGGTGATGATCTCCAGATCGATATCTGCATAAATCAGTTCATTACTACGGGAGAATCTTTTGGATTCTGCGAAAATTTCACCATTTTCACCGATCATACCATGACCACTGAAAACAGCATCTTGTGTCGTTTCGCCGATACCGCTGGAAACATAAACATAGGAAGCCATGCAGGATGCAGAATGCTGGGCCACCATTCTTCTGCGGTATTCCGCTTTGCCTGAAAGTTCATTACTCGCAGACAGATTCAGCAACACTGTTGCACCGTACAATGCCTGATAAGAACTGGGGGGAATGGGTACCCACAGGTCTTCACATATCTCAATACCAATTTTGAGGTCAGGGATCCCAGCCGCTGCAAACAGCAGATCAGAACCGATCGGTACATACTGCCCTGCATAACTGATATGATCCACTAAAATATCGTCGGCAGAAGAGAACCAACGTTCTTCAGAGAACTCACTGTAGTTGGGAAGATGTGTTTTGGGAACGAGCCCCAGGATTTCCCCTTTATAAATCGCTACCGCACAGTTGAACTGCTGGCTGTCCAGCATAACAGGCACCCCAACTGTCAGAAAAATATCCAGTTCTTTTGTTTCATCAGCAATCTCACCAACAGCGATTTCTGCCGCTGCCAGCAAAGGACGCTGCATGAACAGGTCAGCGCAGGTATACCCTGTGATGCACAGTTCCGGGAATGTCAGCACACGAACCCCTTTTGCCGCCGCATCTTTCGTCATTTCCACAATTTGTTCTTTATTATAGATACAGTCTGCCAGTTTCAATCGAGGTATAGCTGCACCTACTTTTACATATCCAAACATAATAGTACTCCTTGTTTTCCATCTCACTGCCCAAATATAAGAGGTTTTTATTTATGAATGTCCTTCAGTTTTCGAAAATAAGAACTCATTTCATCCGCCAGTCCCGTCAAACGATTGAGCAGTTTGGAATAATCATTCAGCATTTCATTATCTACATTGTAAGGGTAAATAATATCATGCTCGATCTCTCCCCAGCCTTCTTCAAACAGCGTTCTGCCCTGGATTTCAACATAGTGTCCTTTATATTTCACAGTATAATGCAGGGATCTGTAAATCCCGCCCGTAATGATATCAATTTCAGAACCATCATAGATCCTTGTATCCCCGCCTCTTTTGTAAACTTTGGGCTTTTCAGCGATATAATAATGATCGGGGTCTTCATCAAAGTCATTCAGTCGATCTACGATATAGTTTTCAGGATCATTTTCAAATTTACTGGTAAGATAACGATGGAAATGAATCCAGTCTTCGCGGTAAAGAAAGAATACGCGTATACCGATCAGATCTGTTATGAATTTATAGTAATTCGTATGATCCAGCTGAGAAAACTTTTCCTTGTACTCTTTGCGCTTTCTGATGACTTTTTCCATCAAATGATCGGATGCCTTTGTTCTGTAACGATAGGAATGGATCCCCGCCTGTTCTATCTCGTAAAGGTACTCATCGATAAAATCCTTTCCAATATCATGTAAATCCTGTTCAATTTTTTTATATTCTTCTTCGATCCTTAATAACTCCTCCCAGGAAATAGATGCATCGATCAAATCCTGTTCACTGATATTATAAGTGGAAAAGAATTCTTCTTTATTCACTGTCCGACTCCCCTTCCGATGCGGCCTTTACCGAGAAATCCAATTTTGCTTCTTTCCAAAAGGTATATAGACGAACAGAAATACGAAATGCTTCAGCATATTGAAAAAGCTTTTTCATATCCCTGTCTTCCCGCAAAGCATATTTTCTAAGTGCTTTCAGCACTTTTTCCTTGCCTATTCTTTTATAGCTGCGAACCATATCACAAACGGCTCTTTCCTTATCATAAACATAAACTTCATTTCCATAAGGTGTTTTTACACTGATCTTACCCAAATCAGCCAAGTCTCTCTTAATGTAGAACACCACAGAAGACGAATTCACTAAAACAGAGGGCGTAAAACCAGATATTATCGTGACAGACGGTTTTACCGGTTCTTCAGCTAACAGATGATTCAAATATAATGCCGTGTCATGGGAAAAAACGATCTTATCTGCGCTTTTCATCAATGCATAATAGCGATCCTGTTCCCCTTCTACCAGTACATATGAGCCCATTTCAATACGCCTTATCTTGTTTTGCTTGCAATACATAGACAAGGTCGCTCTGGATACTCCATGTTTTATAGCAATATCTGTTTTGATCACACCGTTATATTTATTTGAAATTTCAACAAGCGTATCCAGCTTACTCAACGTTTCACCCCATATCATAAAATAGGTCTACCTTTTCTCCAAGGGTATATTATACTTTAGAATTCCTTTATTTTCAAGCATAATGGTCATAATGTCTTCAAAGCAATAAACAAAAAAGAGGGGTTGACCTTGCAAGGTCAACCCCGCGTCATAAGTATTACAGTTTTTTTCTCATTACGGTTTGATCCAGTATTTTATCACAAAAGAACTGTTTTGAATAAAACACAATATTACCGTCAATATCATAATCCACTTCTTCCAAATTCAAAAGGGGCATTCCTACAGGAATATCCAATACTTTTGATAAATGCTCATCTGCCAGTATCGCATGAAACTGTGTCAGATCCATATACGCATCAATATCACAGAATTTTTGAAGAAAAGAAAAAATGGGAGCCCTCAGATCGTTCATCATGAAATCCCGTTTGATTAACTTCTTTTCAATGACATCTTCGCAATAAATTGCAGGCTTGCCATCCGCTGTGCAAACCCTAATGATACGAACGACCTCCGTGCCCACAGGAATATTTAACTTCTCAGCAACAAATGCATCTGCAGTTTCTTCCAGCATAGAAACTCTGCTGATTCCCGGTTCACGCCCGCTTTGACGAATGATATCCAT
>JAFRZQ010000038.1 GCA_017442465.1 Anaerotignum sp.
AACATTGCCCGCAGTTCCGTTGCAGTACATATTTCCAACCTGCAGAAAAAAGGCTATATCCTTGGGAAAGGGTATCTTTTGAAGGAACATGATTATGTCGTAGGCATCGGTGCTGCCAATGTGGACATCCACGGCCACAGTAAAAATGCCATCAATCTGCGGGACTCCAATCCCGGGCGTATGAATGTATCTGCCGGCGGTGTGACCAGAAATGTTTCTGATAACCTGTCCAGACTGGGCGCACCGGTGAAGCTGATCACAGCTCTGGGCGATGACGTTTATGCAGAGCAGATCCGTACAGAATGTGCAGCAGCGGGCGTAGACCTGACCCACAGCATGGTGGTGGAAAACCATCCATCTTCCACCTATATTTCCATTCTGGATGAAAAAGGGGATATGTTCGTAGCCATGAGCGATATGGCTGTGCTGCAGAAAATGAATATGGATTATCTGGAAACAAAGGCGAACATCATCACAGGAGCAAAGATTATCACCTGTGACAGTGGCCTGCCCAGTGAAGTGCTGGAAGGCATTCTGGATACCTTTGGCAGACAGCAGCCCGTATTCATCGACCCTGTATCCTGCGCTTATGCGGAAAAAATCAAACCCTATGTGGGAAAATTCCATACCATCAAACCAAACCGTATGGAACTGGAAATTCTGGCAGATATGCCCATCCGTAACGATGGCGACCTGAAAAAGGCCTGCGAAATCGTTCTGGATAAAGGGGTGCAGCGCCTGTTTGTCAGCCTGGGCGGCGATGGCTGCTTCTATATGGACAAAGAAGGCAGACAGATGCAGCGTAAACTGAAACCCCTGGAAGAAATGGTAAATGCCACAGGCGGCGGCGATGCCTTTATGGCAGCAGTCATCTATTCCACACTGCGTGACCTGAGCATCGAAGAAACGCTGGATTATGCACTGGCGGCAGGTCTGGCAGCCATTTCCCATGAAAGAACCATTAACCCTGAAATGAGTATTGAAACACTGGAAAAAATTTTGAAGGAGAGAAAATAACATGAACCTGGAAAAATATCTGAGCATCACACCCGAAATCGCAGAAGCAATCAAATCCGGCAAACCCGTAGTAGCACTGGAAAGCACAATCCTGAGCCACGGTATGCCTTATCCCGAAAACGTTGAATTTGCACATAAAGTAGAAGAAATCGTACGCGGCGAAGGTGCGATCCCTGCTACAACAGCAATCCTGAACGGTCAGCTGAAGGTTGGTCTGACAGCAGAAGAACTGGAACTGATGTGCAAAGGCGAAGGCGTTGGCAAAGTAAGCCGTCGTGACGTTGCAACATACGTTGCAGCAGGTCTGCCCGGTGCAACAACAGTAGCAACAACAATGATGATCGCAGCAATGGCTGGCATCAAAATTTTCGCAACAGGCGGTATCGGCGGTGTTCACCGTGGTGCTGAAACAACAATGGATATTTCCGCTGACCTGCAGGAACTGGCTAACACACCCGTTGGCGTTGTTTGTGCCGGTGCAAAATCTCTGCTGGATATCGGTCTGACACTGGAATATCTGGAAACAATGGGCGTTCCCGTACTGGGCATGGATACAAACGATTTCCCTGCATTCTACTGCAGAAAGAGCGGCTTTGGTGTTGATTTCAACGTAGAAAGCCCTGAACTGTGTGCAAAGATCCTGGCAACAAAATGGGATCTGGGTCTGAAAGGCGGCGCTGTAATCGCGAACCCCATCCCCGTTGAATGGGAACTGGACTTCGATGAAATGGAAGCAGTAATCAACAAAGCTCTGGAACTGGCAAAAGAACAGGGCATCAAAGGCAAAGCAACAACACCTTTCCTGCTGAGCCACATCAAAGAAATCACAAAAGGCGTTGCATTCGCATCCAACAAGGAACTGGCTTACAACAACGCAAGAATGGCAGCAAAAATCGCTGTTGAAATGGCGAAACTGTAATCAGGACAGAAAAATACCCTATGCCGAAAGGCATAGGGCTTTTTTTATGCATTGTTCTGCTGTTTTCTTTCCCGTTTGTTTGCATACATTCTTTCATCGGCTTCCTTGAACAGGCGCTGTGTATCGGCAGTGCCGTCAAGCAGAGCATAGCCAAGAGAGAAGCGCAGGGGAACATTTAGATCTTCTCCGAGGCGCACAGTACTGTGGGTCTGAATATATTTCAGAGTGCGAAGAGTGTTCTGCAGTTCATCTTCACTGTCATAATCATAAAGCAGGAGAACAAATTCATCGCCGCCCTGTCGTGCGGAAAGATTGCTGCGCAGGCCGAATTTATCAATGACTTCGGAGATTTTGATCAGATACAGGTCACCATTTTCATGGCCATAGGTATCGTTGATCTGTTTCAGGCCATCGGCGTCGATCATGATGAGTGCACCAAGGCCAAGTTTTTCGGGATGCTGGAAGAGGATAGACAGCTGTCTGTCAAGGCCGCGTCTGTTATAAAGGCCTGTCAGCAGGTCATAGTCTCGTTCCACTTCGATTTTCTGCCGTTTCAGGATATCTTCTGTTTCGTCGATACAAACGCCGAAGAAAGCATCATCTTCCGTAATTTCTTCCAGACGGACATATTTTTCGACTTCTCCGGGAATACGGAAAATATTCGGCTCATCGGGAACAGGATGCCGGCGGATCGTTTCAATGAAAGCTCGGAACCGGTGATGATCGGAAGAGAGGGCATCTGCTTCTGTTTCGTTCAATCCCAGGATCTGGGGGATATATTCTGTAAAACGAACCCGATCCATGTGGGCATTATGTTCGTATACGCCAATATACAGATCTGTTCTGCTGAGAACATAGGACATTTTTTTGTTGTTATCCAGCAGTGTTTTCACCATTTCGTTGATATAACTGCTCAGGGCAGAAAATTCAGCACTGTTCTGGATATCTATGGTTTCATCCAGATCCCCTTTGGCGATCAGGGTCAGTTTTTCATTTACCGTATCGATGCTGTCGGTCACATAGCGTTTCATGTATCGAACAATGATGTGATAAAGGATCACCGCAAGAATGATCAGATAAGATGCAATGGAAATAGTAAAATTGGGGATGCGCTGATACATGATGGCACTGGAGATCACACGGCCAATGTAAGTATCACCGATCTCCTTGAATACACAGAAGGAATGGACACCTTCCACCTCTGCGTGGAACCCGTCAGGATCCGTCTGTATCTGAGCCATGGAGAGACCGATCTCTTCAATATGTTTTCCGGTCAGTTCTGTGCTGGTGGAACCGACGATCTCGCCGCTTTCCGTATCAACGGCGTAATAGCCTGCTTCAGGATTTACGCGGAAAAGGGAAAGGATATGGGACAGTTCATTTTCTTCTGTCAGTTTAATGATGCTGTCCGGTTCCATAGCGATCTGCAGAATAAAGGAACCGTCTTTGCTCCATACGGCGGTATACTGCATCTGTTTTGCCTCTGCCGTGTTTGGCGTAATGGGCTGAACAAGAGACAGGTTTTTGTCCTTCAGCATGGGCTTGAAATAACTGATCTGCTCTCCGGAATCGAAGGTAAGTCCGTAAGAGGATGGAACGGTTCCGGCAATAAGCGTACCGCTCTGGTCAAAAATATGGATATCGTCAACTTCTGTAAAAGAGGCGATTTTCTTCAGTTCTTCCGTATTATTTATCAGAGAGGGATCTTTTTCCAGAATATAAGCAATGGACTCTGCATGAAGCAGGCAGGTCTGAGCATAGGAATGCACAGTTTCCGCCATGTCAGTCTGGTTTTCTGCCAGAAGATGCTCCATCTGCGTCAGCGTGCGGGAGGCATTTTCATAAGTCCTGTTTTGCTCGTTGAAGATCTGTATACCCACGATTGAAATCAGAAGCAAAGCAGACAGGATGGTTGTGATAATCAATATGGATTTGCGAATGATCTGTTTGAGTGTTTTCATGATATAACCCCCTTCATCTATAGCATTCAACACTTTTTGTTTAGACCATCGGTATCAGTTTAACATAAGAAATCGTGTTTTTCCATGGTATCAGAGGAAAATCTTATATTTTTTCATCCGCAATGGGGAGAAACGTGGATAGTGCTTGAATTTTGTATGGAATCTGATAAAATAATACTGTTATTTTTCGTAAACTGTTTTTGATATAGAAAAGGTGATATAAATGGAAGAAATGGTTTTTCAGATCGGGCCCATTCGTCCACCCAGTGAAGCAAACAGCCTGCTTCTGCGGGTAACGATCAACTGCCCTTGGAATAAATGTAAATTCTGTATGTTATATAAAAAATATGATTTCCATACCCGCCCTGTGGAAGATGTGAAAAAGGACATCGACACAATGGCGGAACTGAGAGATCGTATCAAACAGTATAAAACGGCTGACGGCGACTGGGATATCGAAGCCATCAACAGAGATTATCAGACACTGACTACCGATGATCAGAGATGGTGCTACCACATGGTGTTCCGCTGGATGACAGAAGGGGACTGCAACTCCATTTTCCTGCAGGATGCCAATACCATGTGTCTGCGTCCTGACTGGCTGGCGGAAATTATCCGTTATGTTCGTGTGAAACTGCCTGAGATCAAACGTATCACATCCTACGGCAGAGCAAATACCCTGGCTAAGATCAGCCCTGAGGATTATAAGATGCTGAAGGAAGCAGGCCTGGACAGAATCCACTCCGGATACGAATCCGGCTCCGATAAAGTTCTGGCTCTGATCGAAAAGGGCTGTACCCAGGAAGAACAGATCATCGGCGGCAGAAAGGTAAGAGAGGCAGGTATTGAACTGTCTATCTACTTCATGCCCGGTGTAGGCGGCAAAGAACTTTCCGATGATAATGCCATTGAAACAGCAAAGGTCATCAATGCAGTAAATCCTAACTTTGTACGTCTGCGTACCTTTGTTCTCAGAACAGGTTCCCTGATGGAAGAAGTACGTGATTCCGGCCACTGGACAGAAGATACAGATATGAATAAACTGCTGGAGATCAGAAAACTGATCGCAAATATCGATCCCAGCAAGGCAAACGGCAAGATCACCAGCGACCATATCATCAACCTTCTGCAGGAAGTGACAGGCAATATGGATACAGATATTCCCTGGATGCTGGAATATATCGATTCCTTCCTGGCACTGCCTAAACTGGAACAGAGAAAATACCAGATGGCACGCCGCATGGGTTTCCCCCTGGACTGGAAACAGTTGTGGCGGATGCGGGAAAGTGATCAGCTCATCATTGAAGATCTTGCGAAAAATCTGGTGGATGAAAAAGAATGGGAAAAGAAACTCCATGAATACATGGATCACTATATTTAAGGAGGTAGGATATCATGAATATGGAAACGATGTTTACAGCAATCATTCCTGCAATACTGATCTTCTTCCTTGTTTTCTTCAACATCCGTAAGATGCAGAAACAGGCAAAGATCATGAAAATGGAACACGAAGGCAAATGCGGTACTGGCTGCTCCAGCTGTGCCCACAGCAAAGGCTGTCATTCCGAAAAAAAGAATATTGAGAAGTAAAACGGAAGCCCTGACATTTCTTGTCAGGGCTTTTCTGTCCGGGTGGAAACAGCGGCGAAACTTGACAGAAAGCCTGTTTCCCCATATACTTATGAAAAAGAAATTTTATTTTTTTGTATGATTTTGGAGGGATACTTTTTGGAAGCATATATAGGTCTTGTGCTGTCTGTTATATTGAATCTGGTACTCTTGGTGAAGGTAGGCAGTAAAATGGTACAGGGCAGGGAAAATACGGTAACGGAAGAAGAGATCCGACAGATGGTAGATGCCGGCGGCGATAATGGGTCCATTGATGAAAATGAAAAGGAAATGATCAATAACATTTTCGAATTGAACAATATCTCTGCAGGCAGCATTGCGACCCATAGAACGGATATCGTTGCAGTTTCTCTGGATGCCACTCTGGAAGAGATCAAAAGCGTAACCGCGGAGGAAAAATATTCCCGTATCGTTGTATATGATGATAATATCGATAATATCGTCGGCGTATATCATGTAAAGGATATGGTGAAGTATATCCTGGCGGATGTGACCCGCGTGGAAGAGGGGAATTTCCATCTGGAAGATCTTCTGATGGAACCTTATTTCGTGCCTTTCTCCAAGAAGGTGGACGAACTTCTGGAAGAAATGCAGCTGGAAAAGGTGCATATGGCCATCGTTATCGATGAATACGGCGGCACAGCGGGCATCGTTACCATGGAAGATATTATGGAAGAAATTTTCGGTAATATCTTCGACGAATATGACGAAGAGGAAGAAGAAGATATCACGCTGGTGGAAGAAAATGTATACCGCATCAACGGCTCCACAGACCTGCAGGATGTGGAAGAGCAGCTGGAAGTGGAACTGGAGGAAGATGAGGATTACGACACACTGGGCGGCTATCTGATCGGTCAGCTGGGGCGCATCCCTGAGGATGATGAAGTCATTGAAATCATTCTCCATGGCTGGTTGTTCCAGGTGGAAGCCTTTGAAGAAAAACGAATCCTGAAAGTACTTGCATCCAAACTGCCGGAAGAAGAGCCGGCAGAAGAAAATGCAGAAGAAGATATAAATGAAGAGTGAAGTAAGGGAGGATAAAGTTATGTTGAATGAAAAAGTAGTAGCTTTGCTGAATGACCAGATCAATAAGGAATTCTATTCCGCATATCTGTATCTGGATTTTTCCAATTTCTATGAAGACAAAGGTCTGGACGGCTTTGCAAACTGGTACCGCATCCAGGCACAGGAAGAAAGAGACCATGCTCTGCTGTTCTATGATTACCTGCACAATAACAGCGAAAAGGTAACGCTGGGTGCTATCGATGCGCCTGCACTGGAACTGGTAGAACTGGGCGATCCCCTGCAGGAAGGCCTGAAACATGAACAGTATGTAACAGATCTGATCCATACAATCTACGCTGCAGCGAAAGAAGTAAATGATTTCCGCACAATGCAGTTCCTGGATTGGTTCGTAAAAGAACAGGGCGAAGAAGAAAAGAACGCCAACGATCTGATCACAAAAATGGAACTGTTCGGCAGCGATCCCAGAAGCCTGTATCTCTTGGATCAGGAACTGGCAGCAAGAGTATATACAGCACCTTCTCTGGTACTGGACTAATTTGAAAAGTAAGAGCACGGCAAACGCCGTGCTTTTCTTTTTGTACTGGCACAGGAAAATTTGTCCCGCCATACCCTGAAAAGGAAAAGAAGGAGAGGATGGATTTTCCATGCCCAACAATAACTGGTACGAAACAAGTGAAGATATGCTGATGCCCTTGCCGCTGACAGAAGCAGAGGTCAGCGGTGTTTATACCGAAGAGATCCTGACGGAGGAAGTACCTAATGACAATGCGAGAGGACGTTATCCCTCTATCACGCTTCCAAATAACACCAGCATCACGGTAATCCCAATCATTCCCGGTATTACTTTATATGGATATATCCGCTTTCTGAATGCCAGTCCTGGCGAACAGAGGGTAGATATCTATGTGAATGGCAGGAAGGTGGCAGATAGTCTGCTGTATCGGGAATTTACGGAATATATGAAGGTATTCCCCGGCTGGTATCGCATTGCGGTCTATGCGGCAGGCACAAGAAGGAATCCTCTGACGGTAACGACTCTGCGGATCCGTGCCAATGATATCATCACCATGGCAGTAACAGGACTATCTGGGGATATTTCTACCCAAACCATCAACGACAGCCGCCGTTGGCTGGGCGGCAATAACGCCTATGTCCGCTTTGTGCAGCTCTCTCCCAATGCCCCTGCCATGGATGCCTACTGGGATGATGCATTGGTTCTGGCGGAACTGAATTACGGCGATGTGAGCCGCTATTTGCAGACCACGGCAGACAGCCATAACCTGAAAATGCGGGATAGCCTCAGCGGAGCAAATCTGGTGGAAAGTCCGGATGTATCCGTGGAAAACGGCAAGGCCTATACCATCTATATCGTAGGGGATATCAATGACAGAACAGGCCTGCAGATCCTTGTGCCGCTGGAAGGGGCGACCTATCTGGATTTTGGGGACAATAATAGGTAATTTCAATGTATTTTTTCGGGAAAAACCTTTGCGAATCAGGATTTCCTTGTTATAATACTGTCAATGGTAAGCCGCAAAGGGCGGCAAGGAAAATGAAGTACGATAAGAAAAGGGAGATTTGAAATGTTAAAAGGCAAAACCGTTGTTTTGGGCGTAACAGGCAGTATCGCTGCTTATAAAATGGCAAATGTGGCAAGTATGCTGGTGAAAATGCATGCAGATGTTCATGTGATCATGACACAGAATGCTTGTCAGTTCATCACACCTGTTACTTTCGAAACACTGACAGGAAATAAATGTATGGTCGATACTTTTGACCGTAATTTCCAGTTCCATGTAGCTCATGTTTCTATTGCGAAAAAAGCTGATGTGGTACTGATCGCACCTGCAAGCGCAAATGTGATCGGCAAACTGGCAAACGGCATTGCAGATGATATGCTGACAACAACAGTGATGGCTTGCACATGCAAGATCATTCTGGCGCCTGCTATGAATACAAATATGTATCATAACCCTATCCTGCAGGATAATCTGAAGAAACTGGCTGGTTACGGCTACGAAATCATCGCACCTGCAAAAGGTATGCTGGCTTGCAGAGATGAAGGCGACGGCAAAATGCCTTCCGAAGATGTACTGGTAAACTATATCGTAAGAGAAATCGCTTATGAAAAAGATCTGGCTGGCATGAAAGTCATCGTAACAGCAGGTCCTACACAGGAAAGTGTTGACCCTGTTCGCTATATCACAAACCACTCCACAGGTAAAATGGGTTATGAACTGGCAAAGGCAGCTATGCTGCGCGGTGCGGAAGTAACACTGGTCAGTGGTGTAACATCTCTTGCAAAACCCATGTTCATTGATTATGTACAGGTTAGAAGCGCTGGGGATATGTTCGAAGCTATGAAGGAACGCTTCCTGGATAACGATATCATCATCAAGGCTGCAGCTGTTGCAGACTACACACCCAGTTCCTATAACGAAGAAAAAACAAAGAAAAAAGACGATGATATGTCCATTCCTCTGACAAGAACACAGGATATCCTGAAATATATGGGTGAAAACAGAAGAGAAGGTCAGTTCTACTGCGGCTTCTCCATGGAAACACAGAACATGCTGGAAAACTCCCGTGTGAAACTGGATAAGAAAAATATCGACATGGTCGTTGCAAACAACCTGAAAGTAGCTGGCAGCGGCTTCGGTACAGATACAAACGTAGTAACCATGATCTCCAAAGAAGAAGAGATCGAACTGGAACTCTTGACAAAAGAAGAAGTTTCCCACTGTATTCTGGATGAGATCCTGAAACTGAAGGCGTTGAAAGAAAGCAAATAAGCATAACAACAAAGACCCCGAACAGAATCGTTCGAGGTCTTTTTCTTGTTTTTTTACAGTTTTGCAATAACGGCATCTGCAAATTCTTCTGTAGATGCTGTGCCGCCCATATCCTGTGTCAGTGTTTTCCCTTCGGAAATGACTTCGGATACGGCTTTTTCAATGGCAGCGGCTGCCTTTGCTTCGCCCAGATGTGCCAGCATCAGGGAAGCGGAAAGGATGCATGCTGTGGGGTTGATCTTATGCTGTCCAGCAATATCAGGGGCAGAACCGTGGATTGGTTCGAAAATTGCGCCGTCCACACCGATGTTTGCACTGGGTGTCAGACCTAAGCCGCCTACCAGACCTGCGCACAGGTCGGATACGATATCACCGTACAGGTTAGGGCAAACCAGAACATCGTAATCTTCGGGATGCATTACCAGTCTCATGCACATGGCATCTACGATGCTGTCATTGAATTCGATCTGAGGGTATTCCTTGGCGATTTCCTTTGCTACGCTCAGGAAGAGACCGTCTGTACATTTCATGATATTTGCTTTATGTACGGCTGTGACTTTCTTTCTGCCTTCACGTACAGCATAATCGAAAGCATAACGGCAGATGCGTTCGCAGCCTTTTCTTGTGATCAGTTTGATGCTTTCCGCTGCGTCTTCACCGATCATATGCTCGATACCTGCGTAGAGGTCTTCTGTATTTTCCCTTACGATAACCAAATCGATATTTTCAAATCTTGTGATGACACCGGGATATGTTTTGGCGGGGCGAACGTTTGCGTAAAGGTCAAAGGTTTTACGCAAAGCAACGTTTACGCTGCGGAATCCTGTACCAACAGGTGTGGTGATAGGGCCTTTCAGGGCAACGCCGTTTTTGCGAATGGAGACGATGACATGATCGGGCAGGGGAGTGCCGTATTTTTCGATCATGGCTGCGCCGGCTTCCATTTCATCCCATTCAATTGCTACACCGGTAGCTTCTACGACTTTTTTTGCGGCTGCGACTACTTCGGGGCCGCTGCCGTCGCCGGGGATCAGAGTTACTTTATATGCCATATTATTTACCTTCTTTCTTTTTGAGGGTTTTCCCCTTGCAGGTTTTGGGGCGGAGCCCCAAAATCATTTCGCGTCTTTGGTGTAGTTCAGGAGACCGCCTGCCAACAGAATGTCTGCCTGTCTTGCAGAAATATTCAGTCTTGTGGCAAATTCCTTGCCTGTACGTGTGCATGTTACCATGACTTCCTGGCCTTTCACAGCACCTTTGATCTGATCTGCTGCATATTTAACGATCAGTTCATCACCCAGCTGGATGCTGTCATAATCCCATTCATTAACGAATACCAGAGGCAGGATACCGTTGTTGATGAGGTTCGCCATGTGGATACGGGCAAAGGATTTTGCAATTACACCTTTGACGCCCAGCTGCAGGGGAGCCAATGCTGCGTGTTCTCGGCTGGAGCCCTGACCATAGTTCTGACCGGCGATGATGAACCCGCCGCCTGCTTTTTTCGCTCTTGCAGGGAATTCAGGATCGCAGGGTGTCAGGCAGTAATCTGCCAGATAAGGTACGTTGGAACGGAAGGGCAGGAGTTTTGCATTGGAAGGCATGATGTGGTCTGTTGTGATGTTGTCTTCCACTTTGATCAGGCTTTCGCCTTTGATTTCTTTGGGTACTTTTACATTCTTAGGGAAGGGCTGGATATTAGGGCCTCTTACCACTTTTACATCTTCGCCTTCAGGAGCAGGTGCGATGATCAGGTTATC
This sequence comes from Anaerotignum sp., assembly GCA_017442465.1. Classification (GTDB taxonomy): domain Bacteria; phylum Bacillota; class Clostridia; order Lachnospirales; family Anaerotignaceae; genus Anaerotignum_A. The sequence continues at coordinate 11,105 of JAFRZQ010000038.1, forward strand.
ATTTACCATGAAATGCTCGGGCATGGAAACCAGAGGTGCATCTCCTAAGCTATGGGGATCTGTGACTACACCTGCCAGTGCGGATGCAACGGCAGTTTCAGGGGAAACAATATAAACCTGTGCGGATTTTGTGCCGCTTCTGCCTTCGAAGTTTCTGTTTACCGTACGCAGGGAAACTGCATTTGTGGCAGGTGCCTGACCCATGCCGATACAAGGGCCACAGCCACATTCCAGAATTCTTGCGCCGGCGGAAATGATATCCGCCAATGCGCCGTTAGCCGCCAGCATATTCATTACCTGTTTGGAGCCGGGGGCGATAACCAGACTGACATCAGGATGTACAGATTTGCCTTTCAAGAGGGCTGCTACTGTCATCATGTCTGTATAAGAGGAGTTTGTGCAGGAGCCGATAGCAACCTGATCCACTTTCAGACCCTGAATGTCTTTTACATTTTTGATGTTATCGGGGGAGTGAGGACACGCCACCAGAGGAACGATCTCATCCAGTGCGATGGTCACTTCTTCGTCGTATGTTGCATCAGCATCTGCGCTCAGTTCGATCCAGTCTTCACCACGACCCTGTGCATCCAGAAATGCTTTTGTTACTTCATCAGAAGGGAATACGGATGTAGTTGCGCCCAGTTCTGCGCCCATGTTTGTAATTGTGGCACGTTGGGGAACAGACAGGGTTTTTACGCCTTCACCTGCGTATTCCATGACCTTGCCTACGCCGCCTTTTACGGAAAGTCGTTTCAGCACTTCCAGGATAACATCTTTTGCTGTTACCCAGGGAGAAAGTTTACCCGTCAGGTTGATTCTGCAAACCTTGGGCATTGCCAGGTAATATGCACCGCCGCCCATGGCAACTGCAACATCCAGACCGCCAGCGCCGATGGCCAGCATACCGATGCCGCCGCCGGTAGGTGTATGGCTGTCAGAGCCCAGCAGGGTTTTACCGGGTTTGCCGAAGCGTTCCAGATGCACCTGATGGCAGATGCCATTACCGGGTTTGGAGAAGTAAATGCCGTGTTTGGATGTGACTGTCTGGATATATTTGTGGTCGTCTGCATTTTCAAAGCCTGTCTGCAGAGTATTATGGTCGATATATGCTACGGATTTTTCTGTTTTGACACGGGGGATACCAATGGCTTCAAACTGCAGGTATGCCATGGTACCTGTAGAGTCCTGTGTCAGTGTCTGGTCGATTTTGATGGCGATTTCTTTACCTGCCACCATTTCGCCGCTGACCAGATGATTTTTGATGAGTTTTTCAGTGATATTCATTCCCATGTTTCTTACCTCCCGGGATGTTATTTCATGTATTTTGCAAGGTCAGGCAGAAGAGTCTTTAATGCTGTTTCCATTTCCTCTTCAGAGATGAATGTCATTCGTCCGCCTTCATACTGTTTGTCTACCCATTCTTTCAGGATCGCTGTTTCAGGATCGTTTTTGCTGATCTTTTCTCCGTCGGGAAGAGCAAGGGACTGGTTGAGCCAGTATGCAACGCCGGCCAGACCGCTGTTCTTGTTTACTTCTACACTCAGAGGACGGTTCAGGATCTTGCCTGTATTGAAGATATTGTAGATCTCTTCATCTTTTGCTACGCCGTCTGCATGGATACCGGCTCTTGTTACGTTGAAGTCGCGTCCTACGAAAGGTGTGCGAGGGGGCAGTTTGTAATGCAGTTCTTTTTCATAGAACTGGGCAATTTCAGTGATAACAGTAGGGTCCATGCCGTCCAAAGTACCTCTCAGAGAAGCGTATTCCATTACCATGGCTTCCAGAGGTGTATTGCCTGTTCTTTCACCGATACCCAACAGGGAAGTGTTAACTGCAGAACAACCATACAGCCATGCTGTGGAAGCATTGACAACAGCTGTATAAAAGTCGTTGTGACCGTGCCATTCCAGCAGTTCGGAAGGCATCTGTGCAAAGTGGTTAACACCGTAAATGATACCGCCGACGGAACGGGGCAGGGTAGCACCAGGATAAGGTACACCGTAGCCCATGGTATCGCAGAATCTGATTTTTACAGGGATCTGATATTTATCCATCAGGTGTTTCAATTCTGTTGCAAAGGGAACCACGCAGCCGTAAAAGTCAGCTCTGGTAACATCCTCAAAATGACAGCGGGGCGTGATGCCCATTTCCAGTGCAGCTTCGACGATTTCCAGATAGCCTTCAATGGCTTCCCTTCTTGTTTTGCCAAGCTTATTAAAAATATGGTAGTCAGAGCAGGATACCAGAATGCCGCATTCTTTCAGACCCATTTCTTTTACCAGTTTGAAGTCTTCTTTGGTGGCTCTGATCCAGCCTGTGATCTCAGGGAATTCAAAGCCCAGATCCCGGCAGGCATCGATGGCTTTTCTGTCTGTTTCGCTGTAGAGAAAAAATTCACATTGTCTGATCTTGCCTTTGGGGCCGCCCAGTCTGTGCATCATTTCGTAAAGTTTTACAATCTGATCTACAGTGTAGGGAGCACGGGACTGCTGGCCGTCACGGAAGGTCGTATCTGTGATCCAGATTTCTTCAGGAACGTTCATGGGAACCTGACGGTAGTTGAATGTTACCTTGGGAACTTCGTCATAGTTGAAGTTGTCGCGATACAGGTTAGGTTCTTCTACATCCTGCAGGCTGTACTGATAGCGTCTCAGTTCCAGAAGGTTCGTTTTATTATTGTATGTAATCAAGAGAATCACCCTTTCCTTTGATTTTTGTCCGTAAATTAAAAACAAATGTTTTTATATGTGTTATTTAATTATAGAATATATCAATGAAATATCTTCTTGTCAAGATAAAATAATAAAAATACAGAATGTTTTCTTTTTGTAATAAAAAGTTTGAAAACTGCTATAAAATCAATGATTAATTGTGTTATTTGGATATTTATTTGTTTTATAAAACTATGCATAAATTATATATATAGCTGATTTTTAATGAAAATGATTCAAATAAACTATAGATAAAATATATCAGAATTTTGTTTGTGTTTTTAAGAGAAAATTGGACTTTTCAAAAATATATGATACAATTTATGAAAACAAAGGTATGGGAGGGTTCAAGATGGAATTAAAGAAAATTCTGAAAATCGTTGATGAGATTTATCAGCAGAAAAATGAAGTAGATGCTACAGATATTTATAAGGCGGCCGGCATTACGGCGGCGGAAGCTAATGCATTTATCGCACAGATGGAGGAAGAAGATCTGGCGGATGTTGTGGAGATCGATATGTGCTGTGGTGCAGACTATGTGGTAAAAGGCCTGACGGAAAAGGGCAAAGAACTGATCGAAAAAGAATAAGAAAAGCAGAAAAGGGGCGAAGGCCTCTTTTTGTTTTGAAGTGGTTTCTTGCCGGTAAACTTGCAACCATCTGACCGTTGTGTTATATTTTAAGATACAAGTAGGTTTCTTTGGGGAGAGAAACCGGGGAAAAGGAGAAGAGAAATATGACAGAAAAATTTGAAGTGACATTTCCGCTGCCTTATGGTGGCAGCGAAGAACGCTTTGCTTATATTTATTTGCCCAAGTCCTATTTTAAGGAGCCAAACAGAAGATATCCGGTTCTGTATATGTTTGACGGGCATAATGTGTTTTTTGATGAGGATGCCACTTACGGCAAGTCCTGGGGCATGGAAAAATTTATGAACCGCAACCATATCCAGATGATCATCTGTGCTGTGGAATGCAACCACGATACCAATAACGGCAGACTGAAGGAATATGCACCTTTTACATTCAGAAACAGTCAGTTTGGGCAGATCGAAGGCCGCGGAAAGATGACTATGGACTGGTATGTAAATGAGCTGAAGGCGGCAGTGGATGCAAGTTTCCGAACAAAGCCCGACAGAAACAATACATTTATCGCCGGCTCCTCTATGGGTGGCCTGATGACATTGTATGCACTGATGGAATATAACCATGTATTTTCCCGCGGTGCGGCACTGTCACCCTCTTTATGGACAGATCCCAGAAAGGTAAAGACAATGATCAATAAGGCGAAGCTGGACATGAATACTGTCCTTTATATGGATTATGGCTCTGAAGAAATGGGGAATCATCGTTCCATGAGGCGTATTTATGGGGAGATCACTTCTCTTTTGATGCAGAAGGGTGTGCTGCTGGAAAGCCGTATTGTGCCCGGCGGTGACCACAGCGAGGCCAGCTGGGAAAAACAGTTATCCTTCTTTATGAGAACACTGCTTTATAAAGCATGATGATAAAATATGATTACATATGATCGGAGGCGTCCTTATATGAAAAATTTTATTTTTATTTCCCCTAATTTTCCTACAAATTACTGGAAATTCTGTTACGAACTGAAAAATAACGGTTTGAATGTGCTGGGGATCGGCGACCAGCCTTATGATGAACTGAGCAATGAACTGAAAAGTAGCCTGAATGAATACTATAAAGTAAGCAGTCTGGAAAATTACGATGAAGTATATCGTGCTGTGGCTTTCTTCGCCTATAAATATGGCCGTATAGACTGGCTGGAATCCAATAATGAATACTGGCTGGAAAAAGATGCTGCTCTGCGAACAGATTTTAATATCACAACAGGTTTTCATACAGAAGATATTCCCCGTATCAAATATAAATCCAAAATGAAGGAATATTATAAAAAAGCGGGGCTGACAGTGGCACGTTATCATCTGGTGGATGATCTGGATGGCTGTCGAAAATTTATCGAAGAAGTTGGTTATCCTGTAGTCGCGAAGCCTGATAACGGCGTTGGTGCATCCCATAACTTCAAGATCAGGAATGAGGAAGAACTGGTGGATTTCTACGGCCAGAGACATGAAGGCGTTGTTTATATCATGGAAGAGTTTGTAAACGGTATCGTAAATTCCTATGATGCTATCATCGATTCCAAGGGTGAGATCATGTTTGAAACAGGCAACGTTTCCCTCGGCTCTATTATGGATATCGTAAACGAAAAACAGAATTCCCTGTTTTATATCCTGAAGGAATTGCCGGAAGAAACACGCAAAGCAGGCCGTGACACCGTAAAAGCCTTTGGTGTAAAGAGTCGCTTCGTGCATTTTGAATTTTTCCGCCTGCTGCAGGATCAGGAAGGTCTGGGTAAAAAGGATGATATCATGGCATTGGAAGTGAATATGCGCCCCAGCGGCGGTTTTTCTCCCGATATGATCAATTATGCCCACAGCACAGATGTGTATAAGATCTGGGCAGATATGATTGCGTTTGATGAATCCACAAAACCCAAAGGTGAATCCAATCACTGCGGTTTTGCCGGTCTGCGTGATGGCAAATCTTTTGCCATGACCCATGAAGATATCATGGAAAAATACGGCAGCCACATCCGTATGGTAGACCGTATCCCTGATGCTCTTTCTGGTGCAATGGGTAATCAGATGTATCTGGCGACCTTCCCCACAGAAGAAGAACTGATGGCATTCTATGCAGATGTAACAAGAGAAAAATAAGTACAGAAACAGCCCCTTTTAACCTGGGGGCTTTTTCTTTGCAAGAACAGAATCTGGAGTGAAAAACTTGCAATAAACGTGGAAAGTGCTATAATATGCGTAGCATTAAGAAATATTAATGGGGCGTTCCCTTGACGATAAGAAAGGATAATCATTATGAAGAATCTTTTGGTTGCGCAGTCCGGCGGACCTTCTGCAGCGATCAATGCTACATTGGTTGGGGTTGTGGAAAAGGGCCTTTCTGATAGGAATATCGATAAGATCTATGGTGCGAAAAACGGCATTATGGGCCTGATGAGAGGAAATCTGATCGAATTGAATGAGAAACTGGCAGATCCTGAAACACTGCAGTTGCTTTGTCAGACTCCATCCTCTGCTCTGGGCTCTTGTCGGATGAAATTGTCTGATTTTGAAGAAAATACCTTTGAATACGAAAAGATCATTCAGATGTTCCGCAAATATAATATTGGTTATTTTGTTTATATTGGCGGCAATGACTCCATGGATACGGTATATAAGATCTCGCAGTATTGCAAACGAATGCATATTGATGATATTAAGATCATTGGTGCACCAAAGACGATCGATAACGATCTGGTGGAAACAGATCATTGTCCCGGTTTTGGCTCAGCTGCAAAATATGTGGCAACAACAATGTCTGAAATATCCTGTGACTGTAATGTATACGCACAGCCTTCTGTTACCATCGTTGAGATCATGGGACGGGATGCCGGCTGGCTGACAGCGGCATCTGCACTGGGCAGACTGAATGGGGATACCGCACCTGATCTGATCTATCTCTGCGAAAGACCTTTCTGCGTAGACCAGTTTTTGGATGATGTCAGAGAGAAAATGGCTGAAAAGCATTCCATTATCATTGCGGTCAGTGAAGGGATCCGCAACGAAGAAGGGGATTATGTAACAGATACGCTGCAGGACAGAGCGGCTGATGCCTTTGGACATAAGATCCTTGCAGGTGCTTCCCGTTATCTGGAAGAGATCCTTCGTTTTGAAATCGGCTGCAAGGTAAGAAGCATTGAACTGAGTGTGATGCAGCGCTGTGCTTCTCATGTGGCTTCCGCTTCTGATATTTATGAAGCAAGACTTCTGGGTTCTGCTGCAGCGGATTACTGCATTGCCGGCGGCACAGGCAAAATGGCCTGCATCAGACGTACATCTGCAAAGCCCTATCGTTTTGAGATCGATTTTGTAGATATCGAACAGATCGCAAATCAGGTGAAAAAAGTGCCTGATGAATGGATCAACGAAGCAGGCAATGATGTGACACAGGAAATGATCGATTATCTGCTGCCTCTGATTCAGGGAGAACTGCCCTGTACCTATAAAAATGGTGTTCCTGTACATTTGAGATTATATTAAGTAAATCGAAAGCTCCGGATTGTTTATCCGGAGCTTTTTATATAAAATCTGGAATAAATGTTCATACTCCCCTAAAGAGGTGGTAGTATGCTGAAAAAAGTAATGCTTGCATCCCTGTGCAGTTTTTTTGTTTTTATGGGGATCAGTTATACCATGACGGTCTGTAGAGAGAAGGAGAATCATTCGGCGGCAGAGGCGGAAGTTCAGCGGGTGCTGGGGGAAGAAAATAGGATCAGACCGGATACAAAAATCGTTTATCAGTATTTTTATACAACAGATCGAGTGACAAAAGAACAGACGGAGCCTGCCCCGGATTTTCTGCAGGGCCTTGATATGGAGCAGTTGGGAGGAATATACAATGGCTGGCAGGTGGTTCTGTTTTCCCCGGAAACGGTCATTTTGCGGTGTAATATAAAAGGTTTGAGCAGTGAAACCTA